>NZ_JBFAIM010000027.1:0-135903 GCF_040654715.1 Nonomuraea sp. NPDC050643
CCGGTGTCGCGGTGGATCTCCTTGAGCTTGCTGCGCAGCGTCCACTTCAGCGCCGGGTCCACGACTGTGAGCGGCTCGTCCAGCAGCACGGCGGCGCCGAACCCGGTCCGGTAGAGGGTGTCCGGCGTCGAGGCGGTCAGGAGGCGGCGCAGGTCGGGGTGCCATCCGGCCGTCCGCTCGGCCAGCAGGTCCCGTACCGCGGCCGGGTCGTCGTGAGCCTGCGGCGTGAAGCCCGCCGGGACGGCGTCGCGGTGCATGATGAACGCCCACAGGACGTAGTCGTCGTCCTGTGAGTCGGCCAGCAGCCGCTCCGGGTCGATCCCGAGCGCGCGCACCCGGTCACCGAGCCTGGCGGTGATGGCCGCGGGGTCCTCGCGCCGGCGGAAGATCGCGGTGAACAGGAAGTCCGTGCGCGGCCAGAAGACGTTCCGGCCGGCGAGCAGCCGGTCCGGCAGCCATCGGCGGTTGTCCTCGGTGAGGAACAGCTTGCCCGCGACGGCCGTCGCCGGCAGGGTGGCGCGGCCTACCTCCGGGTGGAGCTGCGCCCACACCCGGGAGCCGGCGCCGTCGGCCGCGACGAGCACGTCGGCGGTCGCGGTCTCGCCGTCGGCGAACTTCGCCGTGACCGTCCCGTCGTCCGCGCGGGCGAAACCGGTGAACTCCTTGCCGAAGTGGACGACGTCGTCCAGGCCGGCCAGCAGCAGTCGGCGCAGCGTGACACGGCTGACCGCGTGGTCGCCGGTGGCGGGGTCGAGCGGGTCGTGAGGGGGGCCGTCCTGGCCGATGAGGACGAGCGGACGCATCCGCTCGTCGAGGAAGGTGATCCCGGGGCCCGGATCGCCCGCGGTGGCCACCAGCACCTCCCAGAGGGCGGGCGGCAGGCAGGCGTGCAGGGCGACGCTTCCGGCCGGCTCGATGTTCAGCCGGAAGCCCTGGAGCCGCGAGTCGGCCGTGCGGTCCCGTTCGTACACGGTGACGCGCACGCCGGCCCGCCTCAGGCCCTGCGCCAGGCAGAGCCCGCCGATTCCGCCGCCGATCACGGCGACGTCCAAACGCCGAGGCGACATGGATGTCCGCCTTTCCGTACGAGGGCGCGCCCGCCGGGCGAGCCCGTGCCGTCAGCTTGGCCCGGCCCCGTCCGCGAGTTCGGCCAGGAGCCGGTCGTGCCAGGCGACCTCCGTCTCGAGCCGCATCAGGGTGTGGTCGAAGGCGACGGCCTCCAGCCTGCTCAGGTAGGGGTCGGCCTCGACGCGCAGGTTGCGCCAGAAGCCGAGCTGCGCGGCGTAGGAGTCGCGCCGCTGCCGGGCGGCCGTGCGCAGCTCGTCAGGGGTGATCTCGCCGTGGTGCAGGAGCACGAGCTGGATCGGGTCCGGCCGGAACCTGGTGTCGGACAGAACGGACCTGATCACCGAGACCAGCTCGGCCCGGCCCTTGCCGGTGATGCCGTAGACCGTCCGGGCGGGCAGGTTGCCCTCCTGCTCCGTGCGGACCACCTCGACGACGCCCTCGTCCGCCATCCGGCGCAGCGCGCCGTAGAGCGATCCGGGCTTGATGTCGGCCCACAGCTCGACCCGGTCGATCTGGGCCGCGGCCCGGATCTTGTGCCCGTGCATGGGACCGCCGTCGGCCAGGGCGCCGAGAATGAAGAGTCGAGTTGCTCGCACATGAGTACTCAAACACGACTACCATCCACTACGCAAGGATGAGTACTCAAAAAGGAGTGGTCGACAGTGGCGAGGATGATGAGACTGGTGTGGGAGGTGGCATGGCGTTGGAGAACGAGGACCGGCTGTCGGACTCGCCGTACATCGAGCGCGTCTACCGCAGCGAGGGCGTCAGCACGGCGGTGCGCATGCACTCGGTCGCGAACTCGAACTGGGAACTGGTGGTCTGGGAGGATCACGGGCGCGTGCACGTCGCGGTCCGTGGCCCGGAGACCGGGCCGACCACGGTGGACCACATCCCCGAGGGCTTCTCGTTCGGGATCATCTTCGCCCACGGCGCGTCCATGCCGCACCTGCCGGTCCCGCGGCTGGTCGACTCGGCGGTGATGGCCCCGCACGTGTCGCCGGCCGCTCTGGTGCTCCGGAAGGAGGAGTTCGAGCTGCCGACCTTCGGCAACGCCGAGGATTTCGTGCACCGGCTCGTGCGCGCCGGCATCCTGGTGCGCGACCCGATGGTGGCCGACGTCGTCGCGGGCGACGACGCCCCGCGGCTGGGCGCCCGCTCGGTGCAGCGCCGGGTGGTGGCCGCGACCGGGCTGACACAGGGGGCGATCCGGCAGATCGAGCGCACCCGGGAGGCGGCCATGCTGCTCGGCGAGGGCGTCGCACCGATGGACGTGGTGCACCGGCTGGGATATTACGACCAGCCGCACCTCGCCCGCTCGCTCGCCCGTTTCATGGGCCGCACGGCGACCCAACTCCAGCGGCCGGACCCGGACGAACCCCTGTCGCTTCTGTACAAGACCGGACAGTGACCTCCTCCCTACCGTGGACGCGATGCCGCAGACGGCCCGCCCACCGAGCACGGGAGTAGATCCATGCCGAAGTTCGCCCTGATGTACCAGTACGACCCCGCCGTGGCCGGCCCGACCGAGGACGAGCTCCAGGAGTGGCTCGACCTCGACAAGGAGGCGCGGGGTGCCGGCGTCCTGGTCCACGAGGCGGGCTTCCACGACGCCGGCGCCGCCCGGACGGTGTGCGTGCGCGACGCCGCCACGATCGTCGACGACGGGGTGACCGCCGCGCCGGGCGCCGTCGTCGCCGGTTTCTACGTCGTCGACGTCGCCGACATCAACGCCGCCACCTCGTGGGCGCGGAGGATCCCCACCGCCCGTTACGGCAGTGTCGACGTGCGCCCCGTGGTCGAGTACGACGGGTGAGCACACGGCCACCGCGTACTGCCGGCGTGACGTGTTCCTCTGGGAAAGCCCACGTTCCCGCCATGTGATCCCCAGCATCGGGTAACGGCCGCCGATGGCAGGCATGTTGGGTGCCTAAGGTGGATTCATGGCTGAATTTCGTCATTCGACCCCCAGGTCATCGCAGATTGGAGCGGGGTAGACCGTGCGGGGCCACGCCGATCAGGCGGTCCGGCCGTACGTGTCCGGAGTGGACGACGCTCTGGTCCGGGCCGCCCGTGAGACCGGCGCGCATGTTGGCATGATCTACCTTCTGGCCGACGATCCGGATGTCCTGCTGATGGAGACGGAGATCGGGCTGCCCGGCCACATCGTCAGGCCGTGGAGCAGGCTCAGGATGGCCGCCGACGCTCCGATGACCGCGGCCGTCCGCCGGCGCAGGCTGATCTGGGTGCCCGATCACCAGGACCTGGCCCGCCGCTTCCCCGGGACGGCGCTCGCCCTGCCGTATTCGTTCGCGACCGCGGCCGTTCCGCTGCACACCGGCTCCCACCTGTGGGGCGGCTGGGTGCTGCTGTGGCCCACCCCCCGCGCGCCCGAACTCAGTCCCTGCGAACTGAAGATCATCAACGCCACCAGCCACGACCTGGCCACACTGCTGCGGCGGGCGGCCGACGGCGGGCATCCGCTGCGCTGCACGGGCGAACCCCGCGTCCTGACCCCGGCGCAGACCCCGCCGGTGGACCCGGGCGACGCCGCGGCCAGGTACCTCGACCGGCTCCACGACGGCTGTGTCGCGCTCGATCTGGACGGCGTCATCACCTTCGCCAGCGCCACGGCGGCCGGCCTGCTCGGCGCCGGCGGGGCCGAACTGCGGGGCCGGATGCTGTGGGAGGTCGCCGCCTGGCTGGCGGATCCGGTGTTCGAGGACGGCTGGCGGGCCGCGGTGATCGGCCGGCGGGCCACCTCCTGCACGGTCCGGGACCCGGACGGCCGCGAACTGGTGTTGCGGCTGGATCCGGACCCCACCGGAGTCAGCCTGCGCATCACACCTCTCGCGCCTGTCACTCCTGTCACTTCTGTCACGATCGATCGGCCGGAGTTCTCCGCCGGGCCGCCCCGCGCGGACGTCGTCCACAATTTCCTGCACATGGCGGCGGCGCTGACCCGGACGCTCAATGTGCGCGAGGTCGTCGATGTCATCACCGCCCACGTCATGCCCGTCTTCGGGGCCCAGGCCCTGGCGATCCTGATCGCCGAGGGCGGCAAGATGCGGATCGCCGGCTCGTACGGCTACCGGCCCGACGCGCTCGACCGCCTCGGCGGCCTGCCGGTGGCCTCGCCCACCCCCGCCGAGCACGTCCTGGGAACCGGCGCGCCCCTGTTCTTCACCGATGGCGACGAGCTGCGCCAGAGGTTTCCGCGGGCCGGGCACGATGACGGGATGGCGGCCTGGGCGTTCCTGCCGCTGACGGTCTCGGACGACACCGTCGGCACCTGCGTGCTCGCCTTCGACCGGCCGCACCCGTTCCCTGACGACCAGCGCGCCACTCTCACCGCCCTGGCGGGGCTGATGGGCCAGGCGCTCGACCGGGCCCTCCTCTATGACACCAAAGACCGGCTGGCCCACAGCCTGCAGACCACGCTGCTGCCGCGTACCCTGCCGGAGATCCCCGGCCTGGAGGTGGCCGCCCGCTACGTGCCCGCCACCCGCGGCGTCGGTGTCGGCGGCGACTTCTACGACCTGATCCGGCTGAACGACACCACGGCCGCGGCGGTCATCGGCGACGTCCAGGGCCACAACATGACGGCCGCCGCCCTCATGGGCCAGGTGCGTACCGCCATCCACGCCCACACCGTCGCTGGCGCCAGCCCCGGCGACGTGCTCAAGCACACCAACCGCCTGCTCATCGACCTGGACACCGACCTGTTCACGAGTTGCCTGCTCATCCACTTCGACCTGCAGTTGCGCACCCTCCGCGCGGCCAACGCCGGGCACCCGCCGCCGCTGCTGCGCCCGCCCAGTATGCCCGCCGAGGTCATCGACGTCCCGCCCGGCGTCGTGCTCGGCATCGACCCGGACGCCGACTACCCGACGATCGAGGCGCCGTTCCCGCCCGGCGCCGTCGTCGCCCTCTACACCGACGGCCTCGTCGAGACCCGCGGCATCGACCTGGACGACGCCATCGACGATCTCGCCGCCCACCTGACCTGCGCCGGCGAAGGACATCCTCAGCGGCTCACCGGCCTGCTGCTCGACCAGGCCGCCCACACCCGCGACAACGCCGACGACGTGGCGCTGCTGGTCCTCCAGCACGGCAGCGGCCCGCACCCGGCGGCCGAGCGCGCAGGCTCCCGATCGGTGCGGCGGCCGGCGTAACGGCTGGAAGCCGCCCGCCCTCGCTGTTGACGGTCGCGCCGGCCTCGTGCCCCTGACCGCGCCGACCACCACGTATGGCCTCGATCACTTCCCGCGCCGCCCTTTTTAGCGCGACCGTGCTATATTTTTTAGCACGATCGCGCCAAAAAAAGGGGGAACGGTATGGCGTCGCCAACCCGGCAGGAACACGTCGCGGCTCCGCCGCGCGAACGCATCACGGCACTCGATGTCCTGCGCGGCATCGCGATCCTGGGGACGTTCGGCACCAACGTGTGGCTCTTCGCGCAGCCGGGCGGGCCGGCCGCCTGGTTCGCGGACGTGCTGAAGCCTGCGGCCTCGGCCGCCGAGTGGGCCGAGAGCGGGCTGCTCGCCCTGGCGAACGGCAAGTTCCTGGCCATGCTGACGGTGCTGTTCGGGGTGGGGATCGAGCTGCAGTACCAGGCGGCCCGGCGGCGCGGCGCGCCGTGGGCGGGGCGGTATCCGGTGCGCGCGGCGATCCTGTTCGCCGAGGGGCTCGTGCACTACCTGCTCGTGTTCGAGGGCGACGTGCTGATGAGCTACGCGATCACGTCGCTGCTGGTCGCGTATCTGGTCGGGCGGAGCGATCGGGCGGTGCGGGCCTGGATCTGGGTGCTCGGCACGCTGTCCGCCGTGTCCATCGCCCTGGTCACGGCGTTGCTGACCACCCTGCCCGAGCAGACCGGCACCGCTCCGTACGATCCCGCGGCGACGGCGAGCTGGGTGGACCAGGTCGTCCACCGGTTCACCGACGCCGGGGCCTATCGGCTGGAGACGCTGATGATCCTGCCGTCGTCGGTGGTGCTGTTCCTGATCGGGTCGCGCCTGGTGCGGGCCGGGGCGTTCGGCGACAGCGAGCCCGGGGCGCGCATCCGCCGCCGGTTGACGCTCTGGGGCCTCGGGCTCGGCCTGCCGCTGAACGTGCTGGTCTGGCTCGCCGGCCCGGACTTCTTCCTCGTGGAGCGGTACCTGGTCCCGCCGCTGATCGCCCTGGGCCTCCTCGCGCTCGTCACGACGTGGACGCTGCGGGCGCGCGGCGGCCCCACGCGCCGCGGGCTCACCGCGGTCGGCAGGACCGCCCTGTCGTGCTACGTGCTGCAGAACCTGCTGGCCGGCATCGTGTGCTACGGCTGGGGGCTGGGGCTGGCCGAGCGTCTGGCCGGATTCCGCCCGTGGTGGGTTCCGGTGCTGTGGGCCGTGGTGTCCCTCGTCAACGTGGCGGCGGCCACCCTCTGGCTGCGGCGGTTCGACCGGGGCCCGCTGGAGCTCCTGATGCACCGCATGCGGGGGGCCTGAGCGGCCCGGCGCTCAGCTCGCGGGAAGGCGCAGGGCCGAGCGCCGGGCCCAGGTGGCCCAGCGCCAGAGCCACTCCAGGGGGCCCTGGCGGTAGCGGCGCAGCCAGAGGGTGGAGAACAGCCACTGGGCCAGGAGGATGGCTCCCGCGGACAGGTACGCCACCGTCAGGTCCCCTCCGATCGGCAGGCCGAGAAGGTGAGCGGCCGCCAGGACGAGGACCGTGGCGCTCAGATAGCCGGTCAGCGCCATCCGGCCCAGCGGCGCGAAGACGGCCCGCAGCGCCGGGCGCAGCGGCGTTCTGAGCAGGAGCAGCAGGACGCACACGTAGACGCCGGCGAGCAGCAGATCGGCCAGGCCGGAGATGAAGGACGGCTGCGTCGTGTCCGTCCCGGTCTGTACGCCGGCCCGCACCCACAGCGCGCCGGCCGTCCCCGCCGCGAAGGTCAGGCCCAGCAGGAGCGGCCCCCGGGTGGAGCGGTCGATGTGCTCGATCACCCCGTACCGGACCAGTGCCGAGCCCAGCAGGAACAGCCCGGCGATCAGCAGGGGGCCGCCGCCGGCGAACAGCGCCACGGGGACGAGCACGGCGGCGAGGCCGGCCACGGCCCACCGCGGCAGCCAGGTCGAGGGGAGCAGCACCAGCATGCCGACGATGGCGTACTTGGTGAGGATCTCGCCCGGCCACAGCAGCGTGTGCACGAGGCCGATCGCGAGCAGCGCCAGCAGCCGGCGCAGCAGGACCAGCCGTGGGCGGGGCGCGCGGCTCGCGGCGGAGTCCAGCAGCAGCGAGAACCCGATGCCGAACAGCAGGGAGAAGATCGGGAGCCCGAGCCAGGGGTCCCAGTCGCCCATGGGCTGCGCCACGACGGCGGTGCGGTCGTTGGCGATGAGCTGGATGTTGGCGAGCAGGATCTCGCACAGCGTGAACCCGCG
Organism: Nonomuraea sp. NPDC050643; assembly: GCF_040654715.1. Classification (NCBI taxonomy): domain Bacteria; kingdom Bacillati; phylum Actinomycetota; class Actinomycetes; order Streptosporangiales; family Streptosporangiaceae; genus Nonomuraea; species Nonomuraea sp. NPDC050643. Next base: position 7,491 of record NZ_JBFAIM010000027.1, read on the forward strand.
CAGGACGTCCAGCGCCGCGATACGCGGCCGGCCGGGGGAGTTCGGCGCGGCCGCCGGGGCCGTCGGCTTTCCGTGATCTCTGGAGGACATGGGCCTCATCCTGCGGATGCGGCCCGGCGCGGACATCGACCGCGGGTCGGGATCCCGCGCTCCGCGACGGTACTTTCGGCCGGTACGGCAGCGCGCGGGCTCAGGCGTGAGCGGCGGGCCCGGCGAGCGTCTCGAGGTGGCGGCGCAGGGTGCGCACCATCAGCTCGGGCGTCATCCGTTCGGGGTGGAGCACGCCCTCCAGCGTCAGGCCGTCGATGAGCGCGCACAGCCGCTCGGTCTCGAGGTCGGCCTCCAGCTCGGGCAGCCCCTTCAGCGCCCGGTGCCGGGCGATGCCGTCCACGATCCGCCGCACCAGCATGCGCATGCCGTCGTAGGCCTCCCGCGTCAGCGGCTGCAGCTCGGGGCGGGTGCGGGCGGCCGTCGTGAACGCCAGCCACACCGTGGTCTCGTCGCGCCGCCGCTCGTCCAGCGGCAACAGCTCCGACAGCATCTCCTCGACCCCTTCCGCCCTGGCGGCGCGGTCCTGCGCGGCCGGCAGCGGGCCGATCCGCTCCATCAGCCGCGCGGCCACCCGCTCGATCGAGGCCCGCATCGCGAACACCATCAGGTCGGTGTGGCTGTCGAAGTAGTGCCGCACCGAGCCGATGGCCAGCCCGGCCTCCTCGGCGACGTTGCGCAGGGACGCGTGTTCGAAGCCCGCGCGGCGTACGACGCGGAACACCGCGTCCACGACCTCGTCCCTGCGGGCCACTGGATCGACCACCTTCGGCATGCCGCCTTTATAGCAGATCCATGCTATTTGCTGGTCACGGACGCGCTCGGACCGAAGTTGGCGGCCGGGAGGCCGTTCCGGAGACATTTTGGTACAGACCGAATACGGTGTGTCGTGGACGATCGGTCAAGCCCGTAAGCCTCCGGGAGTTTCATGCGTACCGCAGCGGCAATCCTCTCCTTCCTTCTCGCTATCGCCCTTGTGCCATCCCAACCGGCCAACGCCGCGGGTTCCGCCCTGTCGCTGCCGGGAGGAAAGGCCACCTACGTCGTCTCGCAGGGCCATCTCAAGGCCGCCTCCCAGCAGAACTGGGTACGGCTGGGCAGCTACAGCTTCGCCGCGAACGGCACGGTGACCTCGTCCCTGTACCTGTGGTGGCAACGTAACCCCACGGCCAGGCAGCGCACCGGCATGGTCCCCGACTCGGGCTGCACCACCAAGGCCGGCGGGTCCAACCCGCGCCCCCGCACCTGCGAGGTCCTCACCGCCGGTGGCTTCACCGGCGCTCCCGACGAGAAGCGCACCGGGACCTACACCCTGTCGGGCGACGTGCTGAGCATCCGCTGGAAGATCGCCCAGACGTGGACGGAGCAGTGGTACGTGCGGCCTTCCCCCGACGGGAAGCTGGCCCGCCTCGACCTCAAGCAGAGCTCGCTGGCCACGCACGGCTACGGCTACGGCAGCAACGCCGCGGTCGGCACCCGGCGCGCGATGAGCTCGGTGAAGGCGTTCCCGGGCGCGCTCAGGCAGGACCTGACGAGCTGGGCGCACGGCAAGATCGTCAAGTCGGACAACCAGCCGTTCGGCCTGTCCTCCTTCCGCGCCTGCGCCACCACCACCTCATGCCTGACCTACCTGCAGCCGTCCTCGAAGGGCGCCTGCCAGAAGGAAGGCGGCTGCCCCAAGTACGGCGGCGGAACGGCCGCCAACGTCAGCTCCATCCAGTACTACCTCACGAAGATCTCCAACACCGACCGCCGCGACACGCTGTGGCACTGGTGCACCTGCCTGGCGATGGAGCGGGACGAGTTCTGCTACACCGGCAACTCCCACGTCAAACCGCTCATGCAGATCATCGACGACAGCGGAGCCTTCCGTGGCTGGGTCGGGGCGGAGGCCTCCTTCTCGATCGGCGCCGCCCGCGGGACGGACATGATCGCCGTGTTCCGCATCACCGACTTCCACTGACCGCGCCGGATCGGGCTCGCCCTCGGGTGGCGCCTGTTCAGTCGTTGAGCAGCCGCCAGGTGGTGAGGGCGAGTCTGGCCCGGATGAGGCCGGTGGGGTCGGTGGGGTCGATGCCGAGGGCGCGGCTGAGGTGGTCGAGGCGGCGGGCGACGCTGCTGTGGTGCAGGTGGGTGGGGTCGATGGTGGTGGCCAGGATGGCGCCGGTGCCGGCGAGGGGGGCGGCGGTGGCGATGGTGAGCCGGTCCAGCAGGCGGATCGCGCCCTCGACGTGCGCGTCCAGTTGCGACAGCCGCTCGGCCAGTGCCTCCATGGGAGGAGGATAGGGCTCCCGGCCGGTGGGCAGCGCCGGTGGAGTGCGCCGGTGGGCAGCGCCGATCGACTGCGCCGATCGGTGCGCGATCGGGGCCGGATGCCCGACGGATGGCGGATGGTCTCCGGGGCGGCAAGCAGCAGGATGGTCGGCATGGATCCCGAACTGGAAGCCTTCCTCCCGCTGTTCCCCAAGGACGACCTGAGCGACCCGGTCACCACGCGTGAGAACTATGCCGAGCGGGCCGCCGCGAGGCCGGCGCCGGACACCTCGGGCATGGAGGTCGAGGACCGCACGGTGCCCGCCGATCCGGATGTGCGGGTGCGGATCTATCGCCCGCGTCAGGCGCGGGGGGCCATCGTCTGGCTGCACGGCGGCGGCTTCGTCATGGGCGACCTGGACACCGAGCATCCGTGGGCCGCGCGGATCGCCGCCGACTCCGGCGCGGTGGTGATCTCGGTGAACTACCGCCTGGCCCCAGAACATCCGTTCCCGGCCGCGTTGGACGACGTCTACGCGGTGCTGACCTGGACGGCCGAACACGCGGCCGAACTCGGCATAGACCGGGCCCGGATCGCGGTCGGCGGTCACAGCGCCGGCGCGGGGCTCGCGGCCGCGGTGGCGCTGCGGGCACGCGACGAGCAGGGGCCGCCGATCCGCTTCCAGTTGCTCAACGAACCCGGGCTCGACGACCGGCTGGAGACCTGGTCGGCACGGACCTTCACCGACACGCCCTGGCTGTACCGCGAGAAGCTCGCGGCGGCGTGGCGGCACTACCTGGGCTCCGCGCCCGCGACGCCGTTCGCCGCCCCGGCGCGGGCCGGCGACCTGTCCGGCCTGCCGCCCGCCTACCTCGCCACGGCCGAGTTCGACCCGGTTCGCGATGAGGTCATCGGCTACGCGCTGCGCCTGCTGCAGGCGGGCGTGTCGGTCGAGCTGCACCAGTGGGCGGGCACGTTCCACGGGTCGCAGGCGGTCCTGTCCGCCGAGGTGTCGCAGCGTCAGATCGCCGCGCTCGGCGCCGCCCTGCGCCGCGCCCTGGCCGAGTAGGCGGTCCCGGCATGACGGTTACCCCGATCGATCTCTTCGCGTCCCTTCTCCGCTTTCACGAAGGCGGCGAGATCCACGCCGGGAGAGCGGCGATGGACTCCGACCAGGACGGCTGGCAGTTGACGGCCTTCCACGCGAAGACCGACGCCGACGTCCACGCCGATCACTGGGAGGTCCACCCCGAGGCCGAGGAGATCGTGTCCTGCCTCATCGGGAAGATCCGCCTCTACCTCCGTCCGGAGCGGCCGGGGCAGGAGGAGGAAGAGATCAGGCTGGTGGCCGGCACCGCCGCCATCGTCCCGCGCGGACGATGGCACCGCATCGAGCTGGACATCCCCAGCAACATCCTGGCCGTCACCCTGCCGCGCGGCAGCCGGCTGGAGAGGCGGGCCGACACCTAGACCCTGCTCCCGCACCCGCGGCGCCGTGGTGGAGCACGAACGCGGGCGGCGAGACCTCAGCGCGCCCGCGTCGTCCGTGCGTCGCGGTTAGAGCCGGGAGCGTCAGAAGTCGTCAGGGGTACGGACGCGGTCGCGGATCCAGACGCCGGCGGGCTTGAGCCGCGAGGTGCCCGCGAAGGGGCCGCCCGGGCAGGTGCCCTGGGTGAAGACGGCGCCGCTGCGTTCGTCGTCGGAGTAGTTCCAGTTGACCCAACTGATCTTCTTCTGCGCCATCAGGTCGAGGTACTGCTGCGACCTGGTGAAGTTGTTCGACCCGTCGCCGGAGGACGTCTGGGTGCCGAACTCGGTGACGAAGACGGGGATCCGGTCGGCGGCCCTGGACAGGGTGTTGAGGTATTCGGTGCCGTGGGAGGCGGCGTAGAAGTGGAAGGTGTACATGATGTTGGTCGCGTTGACCGGGCTGCTCACGATCTCTGCCTCGGTGGCGCCGTCGGAGACGCCGAGCGAGGACCAGGCGCGGGTGCCGACCAGGATCGGGGTGTCGGGGTCGTACTGCCGGATCACCGGGATGAGGTCGTGGGCGTAGGTCCTGATGGTGGACCAGGAGACGCCGTTGGGCTCGTTGGCGATCTCGTACAGCAGGTTGTTCTTGCCGTTGTGGCGCTGGGCGATCTCGGTGAAGAAGGTCTTGGCCCGTGCCAGGTTGTACGCGGGGTTCCCCGGGCTGAGCATGTGCCAGTCGACGATGGCGTACATGCCTCTGGCGGTGGCCTGTTCGATCAGGTTGTGGACGCGGTCGGTGAACAGGCGGGGGTTGGTCTCGTAGCCGTCCTCCTGGATGTACATCGAGATGCGCAGCACGTCGGCCTTCCAGTCGCCGGCCAGCGCGTCCAGGGAGGCGGTGTTGAGGCACTGGTAGTACCACTGCAGGCCGTGTGAGCTCATGCCGCGCAACTGGATCTGCTTGCCCTGCTCGTTGCAGAGCCGGACGCCGCACACGCGCAACTGGCCGTTGGCCTGCACGGGCGTGCCGGTGGAGGGCGTGCCGAGGACCAGGCGGTCGAGGTTCGGGCCGCCGTTGGCGGTGGTGGCGGTGGCGCGCACGGTGTTGACGCCGGCGTTGAGCGTGGTGGTGAGCGTGGCCTCCTGCCAGGTGGTCCAGGCTCCGGTGCCCGGGAAGTCCCGGGTGGACGTGGCGCCGTTCACGGCTATGGACATCGGGCGGTTGGTGGTGGTGCCGTTGGCGTACCTGAGAGTGAGGGTGGCCTGGCCGGCGGTGGCCGCGTCGATGGCGAACTCGACGTACGAGCCGGTGATGTTGTCGTAGTTGACGAACCCGGAGCCGCTGTAACCGGCGTGGTTCGATTCGACCGCGCCTTGGGAGACGGTGGCGTTCTCGGCCTCGTACGTGGTCGCGGCCTGGGCTGGAACGGCCTGCAAGGAGGCGGCGACGATCGCGGCCAGGACGGCGAGGCGCGCGGATCTGAACATGGGGGGTGAGCTCCTCTCCTCATTCATTAGGAAACCTTACTAACGAATGTGGGAAGCGTAGATCGGATGTCTACCGAGAACAAGACCCAAATCTGACCCGCGCGGTCAGGAACCTGCCGCGGCTCAGGCGCGAGTGCGGTGCACCAGGGCGCGGGGAGGGGTTCGGCGCAGGTGGCGATGGATGGCGTGGCGGAGCTGCTCGGAGGTCATCGGGTCGGTCGACAGGGCGCTGCGCGAGCCCTTCGATGAGCGCGTCGAGCTCCCGGGCCGTGGTGGCGTCGAAGTGGCGCTCCAGCGCCCGTCGGCTGCGCGCCCTCCAGGCCGGCGTGACCGCTCGCCGGGCCGGGTCGCGCGCCGCGGCCACATCACATGTACGGACGTACGCATCGCCCTGCGGAGTGGGAGGCGGGCGGATCAGGGTTCGTCCGTGGCGGCCGCCGGCGCGAGGCGGGCGAGGTGGGCGCGAATGCTCTCGACGTCCACCCCCCGCTCCTCGGTCCGGTCGACGCCGAGGGCGGCCATGATGGCCAGGGCCTGCGTCCAGTGGTGGCGGGCCTGGGCGGGCCGGCCGAGGGCGGCGTGGGCGTGGGCGAGGCCGTCGTGGGCACGGGCCTGGTCGCTCGGCTGGTCGAGGCCCGAGGCCAGGTCGAGGGCCTCGCGGTGGCTTTCGAGCGCCTCGTCGGCGTGCCCGGAGTCGTACTGCAGCCGGCCCGCGCCGTGGACGGCCTCGAAGTGCCAGTTGCGGTTGCCGATCTCGCGCGCGATGTCGATGGCCTGCTCGTAGCAGTCGAGGGCCCGTTCGCGCAGCCCCTGTTCGCGGTAGAGATGACCCAGGCCGTTGAGGTTGGTGAGCTCGCCGAGCCGGTGCCCGGCGCTGCGGGCCAGGCTCAGGGCCTGCGAGAAGCACTCTTCGGCCGGCCCGAGCCGCCCGCGCCTGAGGTGGGTGTGGCCGAGGCCCATCAGCGCCCGCGACTCGCAGGTGCGGTGATCGATCGTCCTGGCGAGTTCGAGGGCTCGCGTCAGGTGGTCGGCGGCGGCCTCGTAGCGTTCCATCAGCCGGTAGACCTGGCCGGAATCGATCAGCGCGTCCAGCTCGCCGGTACGGTGGCCGATCGCCCGGGCGATGCCGAGCGACTCGGTGAAGGCCTCGGCGGCCGGGGGGAACTGCCCTTGATAGGCCCGGATCGTGCCCAGGCTATGCAGCGCACGCAGCTCGCCGGCCTGGTGACCGGTGGCGCGGGCGAGGTCAAGGGCGCGCATGGTGTCCTCGAGCGCCGTCTCGTACCGGCTCCGTACGCAGTGGATCTCGCCCAGCCCCAGGAGGGCCTCCATCTCGCCCGGCCGGTCCGCGGTGGCGCGGGCGGCGGACAGCGCCCGCCGGTGCAGGGCCTCGGCCTCGGCGTAGCGGCCGCGGGTGCGCAGGCATCGGTGCAGCGTGGCCGACAGGTGCCGGATGTGCTCGGGAAAGCCGTGCCCGGCGGCGTGCTGGGCGAGGGCGAGCAGGTTGCCCAGCTCCGCCTCCAGCCACGCGGTGGCGCTCGGCTCATCGGGCATGGAGACGGTGTCGGCCGGCAGGTGGGGCCGCATGTCCGCGTCATAGGGATAGAGGCGGTCCATCGCGGCCGATGCGGCCTGGCCGTAGTGGTCGAGCAGCCGGGTCAGGGCGGCGCGCCGCTCGGCTTCCGGCTCTTCGCGGGCGGCCATCGCGGCGGCATGGGCGCGGATCAGGTCGTGCAGGCGGTAGCGGCCGACGGCCGGCTCCTGCAGCAGATGGGCCTCCATCAACCGGTCCAGCAGGCGTACGGCCGGCTCCGGGGTGGTGGCCAGCAGCACGGCGGCCGCCTCGGCCGCCAGGTCCAGGCCGACGTACGAGCCCAGCAGCCGGTACGCGCGCCGCTCGGCCGCGCTCAGCTCCCGGTACGACAGGTCGAGCGCGGCGGTGACGCTGCGCTGCCCCGCGTGCAGCTCGCTCAGCAGGCTCTGGTGCTCCTCCAGCCGCTCCAGCAGGTGCTCCACGCTCCAGGACGGATGGGCCTTCAGCCGGGCCGCGGCCAGCCGGATCGCCAGCGGCAGCAGCCCGCACCGCCGTACCATCTCGGCCAGCGCCTCCCGCGGCACGCCCGCCACCCGCTCCCGGCCGGCGGTGTCCGTGAACAGCGTGATCGCGTCCCCGACCGGCAGGACGTCCACCGACACCGTGCGGAAGCCGTCCAGGCCGACCAGCCGCCGTCTGCTCGTGATGAGCACCAGGCAGCCACCCGCACCCGGCAGCAGCGGCTCCACCTGTGCCTCGTCGGCGGCGTTGTCCAGCACGATCAGCATCCGGCGCTCGGCCAGCAGGGTGCGGTAGAGCGCCGCCCGATCGTCGACGTGCTGGGGGATGGACTCGCCGGGAACGCCCAGCAGTCCCAGCACGCGGGCGAGCGTGTCGGCCGGGTCGGCCGGGGTCATGCCCTGGGTGTAGCCGTGCAGGTCGACGAAGAGGTCACCGTCGGGGAAGCGGTCGGCGAGCTGGTGGGCGGCATGGACGGCGAGCGCGGTCTTGCCGACCCCCGCCATGCCGTCGATGGCGGTGATCAGCACCGTGGCCGCGCCGCCGGTCTCGTCGAGCAGGGCCAGCTCCTGCGCCCGGCCGACGAACGCCACGTCGGCCGGCAACTGCCGCGGCGTCGTCCGCGTCGGGCGGGGGCCGCGCGGGACGTCGCCCGCCGCGCCGATCAGGACGGACAACTCCGTGGCGTCCAGGCCCAGCGCCTCACCCAGCAACCGCATCGACGTGCTGCGCGGCCGTCGCAGCTCACCCGACTCCAGCCGGCGAACGGTACGCACGCTGAGCCCCGCCTGCGTCGCGAGCTGCTCCTGGGTCAGCAGCGCCCGCTCTCGCCAGGCCCGCAGCAACGCGCCCAGCGGGGGTCTCCCCGTGGAAGGGCCCTCCTCGACATCGTCGAGCGCTCCTGACGGCATGAACACAACTCCCGCGATCAGCAGTCCGGATCAGACTGGGAGACTATGCCACACGACCTCAGGAATGGCGGCAAACGGCCAACAGTCCAGCCGTTGAGACACCGATCCCGTCGCGGGAGAAAATCCTCCATGTCACCACTCATATCGAGGTACTCCGAATCGTCGGTGAGCGCCTATGATCTGACCCATGACGGAGCCTGTGTCCTCGCCGGATCCCCAGTTGGTCGACGCGTTGCGCGCGTTGGCCAACCCGACGCGGCTGCAGTTGCTGGCCTGGTTGCGTGAGCCAGAGCGTCACTTCTCCCTGGAAGGGGCGATCGCCGATCCGGTCGAGGTGGGGGTGTGCGTGAGCCACATCCAGGCCAAGGTGGGGCTGGCGCAGTCGACGGTTTCGGCGTACATGGCCGAGCTGCAGCGGGCGGGCCTGGTGCGGGCGACGCGCGTGGGCAAGTGGACCCACTACAAGCGCGATGAGCGGCGCGTCGCCGAGCTGGTGGCCGCGCTCGGGCGAACCCTCTAGAGCCGCCGCGGGCGAGCCCCGGCCCGCCGCCGGGCGTTACATATCGACATTATGCGATATGTTGATGCGACTGACCCGTCCACGCGTATGAGGAGAAGTTCGATGGGTGGCATTCAAGGTCTGGACCTGGGCCGGTTCGGCGTCTACACCTTTGACTTCGAGCACCTGCCGGCCGCGCGGATGCGCGAGTCGGTCCAGGAGCTCGAGGAGCAGGGCTGGCCGGCGTTCTGGATTCCCGAGCTGCTCGGGCGTGAGGCGTTCACGCACGCGGGCTACCTGCTCGCCGCCACCGAGCGGATGCACGTCATCAACGGCATCGCCCAGATCTGGTCGCGCGGGGCCCGATGGGCGCACGGTGCCGCCCTCCTGCTGGCCGACGCCTATCCCGGCCGGCACGTGCTCGGCCTGGGATTCGGCGGCGAGCCGCGCCCGGGGGCCAAGCCGCTGGCGGCCATGGCCGCGTATCTGGACGAGATGGACGGGCTCGAGACGGTCAATCCCGGTCCGGCGACGCCGATCCGCCGCATCCTGGCCGCGTACGGGCCCAAGATGCTGGAGCTGGCACGCGACCGCGCCGCCGGAGCCCAGACCTACCACGTGAACGTGGCCCACACCGCGCAGGCGCGGGAGATCATCGGCCCGGACGCGTTCCTGGGCGTCGAGCATCCGGTGCTGTTCGAGTCCGACCCCGGCAGGGCGCGGGCGATCGCGCGTGAGCACCTGCGGCCCTACCTGGCCTCGCCGTACAACATCGCCAAGTTCCGCCGGCTGGGCTACGCGGAGGAGGAGATCGCGGGCGGCGGCAGTGACCGGCTGGTCGACGACCTCGTGTTCTGGGGTGACCTGGACACCATCGCCGGCAAGCTGCACACCCACCTCGCGGCGGGCGCCGACCACGTCGCGGTGCAGGTGATCGGGATCGAGCCGGGCCGGTCCGCGATGCCCTACTGGCGCATGCTCGGCGACGCCCTGCTGCCGGAGCGGGTCGCTCCCTGAGCCACCGCCTGAAGGCCGCCGGGCCGGGGCTCAGCGTCGCCGGCCGGGCTCAGCCGGCGGCCGCGATCGGTGGTGCGCCGCTGCCCTCCAGGCGGGTGGTGATCGCGATGCGGTTGTGCGTGTTGATCACCGTCACGGCCCAGATCAACGCCGCGAGCTGGGTCTCGTCGAAGACGCTCGCCGCCTCGGCGTACACCGAGTTCGGGACCTGACCCGCGAAGACCAGGGTGATCGCCTCCGTCAGCGACAGCGCGGCCCGCTCCCTGCGGGTGAGCACCTTGCTGTTGCGCCAGGACCGCACGTCGCGGATGCGCTGCTCACTCTGGCCCATGTCGCGCGCGTCCCGGGTGTGCTGGACGAGAGAGAGGGAGCAACCGTTGATCTGGGACGTTCGAATCCTGATCAGCTGAAGCAGCTCCGGCTCGATCTCCGCGGCCTCCGCCGCGGCCAGGGCGGCCTCGTGCAGGGCGCTCATCGCGTTGGAGACGTCCGGGGTCACATCGTTGATCGCGATCCGCGTGGCAAATGTGGCTTCAGGCATGTCGTGACTCTCTTCTCGCTCGTTGCTAACAAACGGGCACAGCGACGACCCTGGACAGGGGGGTGATGGCGATGACGCACTGCTGGAGTCAGGCCATGCACCTCCGTACGGCACGGGATACGCATGATCGCCCACACCGGTTCGATCGGCCCGTGATCATGGTCGGCGGGTGAGGCGGTCGATCCCCTGCGCGGGCAGCCGGTACGGCTCACCGCAGAAATAGCGGTTCAGCGCGTCGATGACGGACAGCAGCATCGTCGCCACCCCCGGATCGTTGCGCTGCACATTGACCGACAGCGTCATCCGGCGCGTGCCCGCGGCGTCGGCGAAGCCGAAGGTCTGGTAGCCGGGGATCGAGCCGGTCGCGCCCCACATCTGGCCGCAGGTGAGCCCCACCGACTCCAGGCCGAGGCCGTACTGCGGGAAGAACGGGGCCTGCGGCGTGGCGACGCCGGTGCGCATCTGCGCCAGCAGGTCCCGGCCGACCAGCCTGCCGCCGAAGAGCGCCTGGTAGAAGCGGTTGACGTCACGGGCGTCCGACACCACGCCGTAGGCGGCCCAGGCGAAGGACGGGTTCAGCCGGGTGACGGGCTTGAGCGCGCCGGGCGCCGCCGGGTCGGCGCCCTGGGGGAGGTGGTAGCCGGTGGCGTGCGGGCCGCGGATGACGTCCGAGGTCGCGGGCAGGTAGGAGCGGGTCATCCCGGCCGGGCGGAAGATCCTCCGGTCGAGCTCGGCGCTCAGGTCGCGGCCCGTCACCTTCTCCACCAGCAGGCCGAGCAGGATGTAACCCGTGTTGGAGTAGGCGAAGCGGCCCCGCTCGGGGCGCGGCAGCCGCTCGGCCTCGGCGATGAGCCGTTCGGGGGTGTAGGTGCGCCTGCCGTAGTGCCCGGGGTCGGCGAACTCCGGGGCTCTGGCGTAGTCGGCCAGGCCGCCCGTGTGGTTCAGCAGCTCGCGTACGGTGATCCGGTCGCCGCCGGCGACGTGGCCGGGCAGCCGGTCGCCGATCGGCTCGTCCAGCCGTACCCTTCCCTCCTGGACGAGCTGCAGGACGGTCGCGGCCACCATGCTCTTGGTGAGGCTGGCGACGCGGAAGCGGGCCTCGCGCGGCACCGGTGCCCGCGTCTCCAGGTCGGCGGTCCCGCTGGTGGCGATCCAGGTCCCGTGGTCGTCGTCGATCCTGGCCAGGACGCCGGGCGCGCCGGCGGCCACGGTCGCTTCCAGGGCCTGCCGGACCCCGGCGGGGTCCTCGTGCCGGGGCTGCGCGAAGGCCGGTGACGGGGCCAGGAGCGACGCGGCGATGAGTGCCGCGGCCGCGACGCGGCGGCCGTTCGCTGGCGACATGGGTGTTTCCTTCCGGTGGAGGACTGGGATCGATCTCCAGCCTGGAGGCACCGGTGGCCGTCCTCCTCCCCACTCGTGATGATCTCCGCGTGCGACGGCGGTCGCACGCCGCGTACGACTTCCGTCCAGGTCGATCCCGCCGGCCAGGCGGGAGCCGCCGTCCGCACCCGCCGGGACGCTGCCGCACCGGCCCGGCCGCACGGCTCCCGGTCAGGTGAGCCGGTCGACGCGCTCGGCGATCGCCGGGTGGGTCGACCACCAGGCGTACCTGCCGGGCCTGGCGGCCACCAGGCCCGGCACGGGGACCCGTACGGCGGTGCGCAGGTCGGGGACGGCGTCGCACCCGCCGATCTTGAGCAGGGTGGCGGCCAGCAGCGCGGGCTGCCCGGTCTGCAGGGCCGCGTCGTGGTCGGCGGCCAGCTCACGGTAGCGGCTGAGCGTCCGCAGGGGCAGTTGGGCCAGCACGCTGACCAGCCCCATCAGGACGATCCACCCGCCGAACGCCACCAGCAGGAACACGATCGGCAGGTCACGCAACCGCTGTCCGAACGGCACGGGCTTGGAGTGCTTGCGCACATACGTGGTGGCGACTCTCGCGCCCCAGGCCATGGCGACCGCCAGCGAGCCGGCCAGCGTCATCACCGCCACGTCACGATGACGGATGTGCGCGACCTCGTGCGCCATGGCCACGGTGAGCTCGTCCGGTCCCGCGATCCGCGCCCGGGCCAGCCTGCGCGCCATCCACTCGGTCGACCACCACTGCGGCAGGACCACCAGCGCCACCGTCGCCGCCACGACGGGCGGGGCGACGCCGATCAGCAGCGCCAGGCCGATCGCCATGGCATAGACGAGAACCAGCAGCACCATCGCCGCCATCATGCGGGCGACCAGACCATGCTGAGCCACGGGCTCCTCCACCATGCGCTGAGCGAAAAGGGTCTCCGGTCCCAGTGGACCTCTCAGTCCCGAGATCTCCAGGCTCGGCGCGAACAGCGGTCCCGCGCACCCCTCAGAGGTTGAGCCGGGGCCAGGTCTCGGTGTCGCGCAGGAGCTGCCGGTCATGGGTGGCCAGCACCACGGCGGCCCCCGTGGTGGCCAGCGCCTGTGTCAGCTCCTCCACCAGGGTCATCGACAGGTGGTTGGTCGGCTCGTCGAGCAGGACGACGTGCGGCCGCGCCGCGAGCAGCGCGCGGTCGTGGCTGACCAGCACCACCCCGCCCGGATGCGCCCGGAGCCGGGCGGTCAGGTGCTCCAGGCCGCCGGCGTCGAGATGGTTGGTGGGCTCGTCCAGCAGCAGGTCATGCCCGGCACCGAGCAGGCAGGCCAGCCTGATCCGGTAGCGCTGACCGACGGACAGATCGTGACCAGCAACCCTAGACACCGGGACCGCTCCGCGGCCTCGACCCACCGGAGTCCGGCCCACATTTAATATCACATGATACGGTATCGAATGAACGGGTGGCTGCTAATGTGCCCCCATGACCGCCGACGTTCCGCACACGGCCCCCGCTCCGCGGGCGACCGGCCGTCCCGGTGATGCCTCGCCTTTCGCCCTCGGCCTGCTGCTGCGCCGGGCCCACTGGCACGCGGCCACGGTGATGGCGGAGGCGCTTCGGCCGCTCGGCATCGAGCTGCGGCACTTCGCCGTGCTGATCGTGCTGGTCGACCGCGGCCCCACGGTGCAGCGCGACCTGGCGGCGGCGACGGGGTCGGACAAGGCGGGGATCATGCGGGTCGTGGACGACCTGGAGCGCAGGGGGCTGGCCGTGCGCAAGACCGTTCCGGGGGACCGGCGGGTGCGGGCGGTGGAGATCACGCCTCAGGGTGTCGAGCTCTTCGACGCGGCCCATGTGGCGGCGGCGCCCCTGGCCGAGCGGCTGGTCGCCGACCTGGAGCCCGGCGAGCCCGAGCGGCTGATGGAGCTGCTCACCCGCTTCGCCGATCCCGCGGGCGGCGGGGCGTAGACGCCGGCCTTCGGGGCGCTCGCCGGTCAAATCACCTTCCCCAGGGCGTGGCGACTTCTTTGCCTCATTAAAAGGTATTGAATGATACTGTCGTGAGTGCAACGAGAATCGACACGTTGAGCTGTTGGGAGATGGGCGACCTTGGACGTCTACGAGGCGGTCAAGAGCCGACATGCCGTACGGGGCTTCGCCGACCGGCCGGTCCCGAAGGAGGTGCTGGATCGCGTGCTGGCCGCCGCGGCCTGGGCACCGTCCGGATCGAACCTCCAGTCGTGGCGCGTCTTCGTGGTGACCGGCGAACCGCTGGCCGAGCTCAAGAGGCGCGCCGGTGCGCGCGTCGCCGCAGGCGATCCCTGGGATGAGCGGGAGTACGAGATGTACCCGTCCGTGCTGAAGTCCCCGTACCACGAGCGCCGGGCCGCCTTCGGCAAGGAGCGCTACAGCGCGCTCGGTGTCGAGCGCGAGGACTGGGAGGCGCGCCAGCGGGCCGCCAGCGGCAACTGGCAGTGCTTCGGCGCGCCGGCCGCGCTGTTCTGCTACATCGACCGTGACTTGGGCCGGCCCCAATGGGCCGACGCCGGCATGTATCTGCAGACCGTCATGCTGCTGCTCCGCGCCGAAGGGCTGCACAGTTGCCCCCAGATGGCGTGGTCGGTCTATCGCAAGACCGTCGCGGAGATCGTGTCACCGCCGGAAGGGCTCATCCTCTTCTGCGGCATGTCGATCGGGTTCGAGGACGTCGCGGTGCATCACCCCCGTACGGGCCGCGCGCCGCTCGAAGAGACGGTCACGTTCGTCGGAGGCCGGTAACCGCACCCGGGGGAGTTCCGCTTCGACCGCCGGCCGAGAGCCGGCGATCGAGGCCATCACATCATGAGGAGAGACATGACCGACCAGTTCCGCCTCGGCGGCGACCTGACGATCGACCGGCTCGGCTTCGGCGCCATGCGCCTGCCCGCAGGTGGCCCGGGCGGGCCCGCCCGCGACCCCGAGTCCGGCCGCGCCGTCCTGCGCCGCGCCGTCGAGCTCGGCGTCGGCCACATCGACACCGCCGAGTTCTACCGCAGCGGGGACGGCACGGTACGCGCCAACACCCTGATCCGCGAGGTTCTGGCCCCCTACGCGGACGACCTCGTCATCGCCACCAAGGTCGGCCCGGTCTTCGGTCCCAACGGCCCCGGCCAGGGCACCGCCGCCGATCTCCGGCCCCAGGTCGAAGCCAACCTCGAAAGCCTGGGCCTGGACCGACTCGACCTGGTCTACCTGCGCATCGGCGCCATGGAGCCCCCGCACGGGGAGTCGCTCGCCGAGCGCTTCGAGGTGCTCGCCGCGCTGCGCGAGGAGGGCCTGATCCGCCACCTGGGCGTCAGCAACGTCGATGCCGGCCATCTCGCCGAGGCCCGCGCGATCGCCCCTGTCGCGGCCGTCCAGAACAACTTCCACATCGCCAACCGGGACGAGACGGCCGTCCTGGACGCCTGCGCGCAGGCCGGCATCGCCTTCGTCCCCTTCTTCCCCCTCGGCGGCGGCAGGGCCGACATCAACGACCCCGGCCTGGTCAAGGTCGCCGAACGGTACGGCGCCACGGTCCACCAGGTCGCCCTGGCCTGGCTGCTGGCCCTGTCGCCGGTCACCCTGGCTATCCCGGGCACCGGCTCCGTGGCCCACCTGGAGGAGAACCTGGCCGCCCGGTCGATCGCCCTCACCGATGAGGACCTCGCCGACCTCGCCTGACCGCGACCGTTCCGCCTCCGGGAGCCGGTCCTCCCGGCGGCGGAGGGGCCGCCGGACGCGCCCGCGTCATTCCTCGGCGTCGAACCTCGCGCGGGCGCGCTCGACGCTCGGCATGTTGACGGTGGTCCAGCACAGGAGCGCGTCGATCAGCTCCTGGAGCGTGGTCCCCAGCGGCGTGATGCGGTATTCGACGGCGATGGGCCGTGAGCTCACGATGACCCGCTCGACCATCCCGTTGCGCTCGAGGCGCCGCAGCGTCACCGTCAGCGACTTCTGTGTCACGACGGGGATCGCGCGGCGCAGCTCGTTGAAGCGCGAGGGCCGCTCGCACAGCTTGTCGAGCACCTGGAGCGACCATTTGTCGAGCACCTGGTCGAGCAGCTCACGGTGTGGCGCGGTGATCGCCAGGCTCTCGGACGCGTCGTGGGAGGTTTCCAGCATGACACCTGGTCTCGTTGAGGTTCCTTTCGTGTACCAGGTATACGTGGGATACCACTGAAAGGCAAGTGAAGGGACATCCCATGACCGTGCGGTTGCTGACCCCTGAGGGCATGATGCGGCCCGTGCCCTACCAGCACGTCTCGATCGCCACGGGCACCCGCCAGGTGCACGTGGCCGGCCAGATCGCGCGCGACGCGGAGGCGAACCCGGTCGCGACCGGTGACCTCACCGGTCAGGTCGAGCAGGCCCTGCGCAACACCGCGCTCGGGCTGGCCGGCGCCGGGGCGGGCTTCGCCGACGTCGTGCGCCTGCGGTTCTTCGTCACGCACTGGAGCCCGGAGAAGATGGACGACTTCATGGCGGGCATCGAGCGGGTCGCCGAGGAGCTCGGAATACCCCAACCCCTGCCGCCGGTGTCGCTCATCGGCGTCGACTACCTCTTCGAGCCTGACGTGCTCGTGGAGGTCGAGGCGTACGCCGTCCTCGACTGACAGGCGGACAGGGGACGGTCAACGGGTCGGCTCCGTGGCCGTGGGCAGGCCGAGCCGGGTGACCACCGCCGCCACCAGCTCGTCCGGCGGCAGCGTCACCTCCAGCACCAGCCCGGACTCATCCGCGCCGAGGGGCTCCAGGATGGCCCGCTGCGAGTCGAGCAGGCCGGCCGACATGTAGTGGTCGGTGCGGCGGGTCATCCGGTCCCTGATCAGCTCCGCGGACCCGCTGAGGTGGACGAACTCGACGCCGGGCGGGCCCTGGCGGAGCACGTCCCGGTAGGAGCGCTTGAGCGCCGAGCAGGCCAGCACCGTGGAGACGCCCTCGGCGTGCCGGGCGGCCATCCAGGAGGCCAGGTCACGCAGCCACGGCCAGCGGTCCGCGTCGTCCAGCGGGATGCCGGCGCGCATCCGCGCCACATTGGCCTCCGGGTGGAACTCGTCCGCCTCCGCGAACCGCAGGCCGGTCAGCTCGCCGATCCCGCGGGCCACGGTCGTCTTGCCCGCGCCCGACACGCCCATCACCACGACGTGCCGGGTGGTCCCGGGCTCACCAGTCATGGACGGTGCCGTCCTTGAGCCGGTTGAACGGCAGGTACGCCGGCTGGTACGGGAACCGCGCCGCGGCCTGCTCGTCGAGCTCCACACCGAGCCCGGGCAGCTCACCGGGGTGCAGGTAGCCTTCGGAGAAGGTGAACGACTGCCGGAACATCTCGTTGGTCGCCGGCCCGTGCTGCATGTACTCCTGGATGCCGAAGTTGTGGATCGCCAGGTCCAGGTGCAGGGCGGCGGCCATGCCGACCGGCGAGATGTCGGTCGGGCCGTGGATGCCGGACTTGATCTGGTACTGGGCGGCGTAGTCGAGCAGCTTCCGCATGGCCGTGATCCCGCCGGTGTGGGTGACGGCGGACCTGACGTAGTCGATGAGCTGCTCGCGGATCAGGGTCTGGTAGTCCCACACGGTGTTGAAGACCTCGCCGATGGCCAGCGGCGTGGTGGTGTGCCGGCGGACCAGGCGCAGCGCCTCCTGGTTCTCCGCCGGAGTGCAGTCCTCCAGCCAGAACAGGTCGTACGGCTCCAGCGCCTTGCCGAGCCTGGCGGCCTGGATGGGGGTCATCCGGTGGTGCCCGTCGTGCAGCAGCGGCAGCTCGGGGCCGAACTCGTTGCGGACCGCCTCGAAGACCCCGGGCAGGTGGCGCAGGTAGGCGCGGGTGTCCCAGTCCTCTTCGGCGGGCAGCGCGGTGCGCTGGGCCGGCTCGTAGTCGTACCGCTTGCCGTCGGCGCTGGGCTGGGCGGCCACGCCGTACACGGCGTTGATGCCCGGCACGGAGGTCTGCACCCGGATCGAGCGGTAGCCCAGCTCCAGGTGCCGGCGGATCGAGTCGAACAGCTCGGGCAGGTCGCGGCCCGAGGCGTGCCCGTACGCCATGATCCCGGTCCGGGAGGCGCCGCCGAGCAACTGGTAGAGCGGCATTCCGGCGGCCTTGGCCTTGATGTCCCACAGCGCCACGTCCACGGCCGCGATGGCGGCCATGGTCACGGGCCCGCGCCGCCAGTACGCCGAGCGGTAGAGGAACTGCCAGGTGTCCTCGATCCGATGCGGGTCCCGCCCGATCAGCAGGGGGACGACGTGGTCGGCCAGGTATGACACGACCGACAGCTCCCGCCCGTTGAGGGTGCCGTCGCCCAGCCCGGTGATGCCCTCGTCTGTCGTGATCTTGAGGGTGACGAAGTTGCGGTCGGGGCTGGTGACGATGACGTCCGCAGCGACGATCTTCACGTGGGTGCCTTTCTCACGAATGGTACGGGCGCGGGGCGCCGGTCATCGGGCTGACCGGGGTTCATGACGTCGTGGCCAGGTAGGCACGGGCCCGCTCCCGCAGGGCGTCCAGGTCACCGCCGGACGCCGCGTCGCCGATCAGCGGCCCCCCGACGCCGACGGCGATCGCGCCCGCGGCGAGGTAGCCGGGCGACTCGGCCAGGCCCACCCCGCCGACCGCGACGAACGGAAGGTCCGGGAACGGGTCGCGCAGCGCCTTCAGGTACGCCGGCCCGCCCAGCGAGGCCGGGAAGAGCTTCACCGCGGTCGCGCCCTGCCGGACCGCGGCGTACGCCTCGGTCGGGGTGAGCGCCCCGGCGGCGACCGCGAGCCCCCGGCGGACCGCCGCACCGATGGAGTCGACGACCCCGGGGGTGACGACGAACTGCGCACCGGCCGCGACCACGTCGGCGACGTCGGCCTCGGTGAGCACGGTGCCGGCGCCGACCAGCGAGCCCGCCGGCGCGTCCGCCCGGATCGCCGCGATGGCGTCGAGCGCGCCGGACGTGGTCAGCGCCACCTCCAGGACGCGCACGCCCTCGGCGAGCAGCGCGGTGCCGGTGGCGATGGCGGCGGCGGTGTCCGTGCCCCGGATGATGGCCAGGAGCCGGGTGGTGGTCAGGGTCTCGGTGAGGTCGCAGGTCATGGTCACCATTCCGCGAAGGAGCCGTCCGGGTGCCGCCAGATGGGGCCGCGCCAGGCGTGCCCTCTCTTGTCGGCGGAGCGGACCGCCTGCTCGTCGATCTCGATGCCCAGGCCGGGCGCGGTGAGCCGCTCGACGTGTCCGGCCACGAAGGTCAGCGGGGTCTTGTCGAGGCAGTAGTCGAGCACCTCGGCGCCCAGGTTGTAGTGGATGCCGATGCTCTGCTCCTGGATCAGGTAGTTCGGCGTGGCGAAGCCGACCTGCAGGCAGGCCGCGAGGGCGATCGGGCCGAGCGGGCAGTGCGGGGCGAGCTGCACGTCGTACACCTCGGCGAGCGAGGCGATCTTGCGTACCTCGGTGATGCCGCCGGCGTGCGAGAGGTCCGGCTGGGCGACCGCGATGCCGGCCTGGAAGACGGGCAGGAACTCCTGCCGGCTGTAGAGCCGCTCCCCGGTCGACACCGGGACGGTGGTCGAGCGGACGAACTCGCCGATGAGGTGCGAGTTCTCCGGGACGACCGGCTCCTCCAGGAACAGCGGCCGGTACGGCTCCAGCAGCGGCGCCACCCGGCGGGCGTTGGCCAGCGTGAACCGCCCGTGGAAGTCGACGGCGACGTCACGGTCGTCGCCGAGCACCTCCCGCGCGGCGGCCACCCGGGCGACCACGCCGTCCAGCTCGGCGACCGACGCGACCGGGCTCATCCTGCCGGAGGCGTTCATCTTGACCGCGGTGAGCCCGGCCTCGACCTGGGCGGCGACGTGGTCGCGGACCTCGCCGGGCTCGTCACCGCCGACCCAGCCGTACACCCGGATCCGGTCACGGACCGGGCCGCCGAGCAGTTGGTGCACCGGGGCGCCGAAGTGCTTGCCGGCGATGTCCCAGAGGGCCTGGTCGAGGCCCGCCACGGCACTGGCCAGGATCGGACCGCCCCGGTAGAACGAGCCCTTGGTCAGCACCTGCCAGTGGTCCTCGATGCGCAGCGCGTCCCGGCCGACCAGCAGCTCCGCGAGCTGGTGCACGGCGGTGCGGACGGTCTCGGAGCGCCCCTCGCAGGTGGCCTCGCCCCAGCCGACGATCCCGGACTCGGTCTCCACCCGGACGAAGAGCCAGCGGGGGGCGACGAGGAAGGTCTCGATGCGCGCGATGGTCGTCATGTCGGTCAGCCCTTCGTCGCGCCGGCGGTGAGCCCCGAGACCACGTACTTCTGCACGAACAGGGCGATCACCATGATCGGCAGGGTGACCACGGTGGTCGCGGCCATCAGGCCGCCCCAGTCGATGCTGGCGTAGCCGACGAAGTCGAAGATCGCCACGGGCAGGGTCTTGGTGTCGGCGTCGGAGAGCACGAGCGCGAACATGAAGTTGTTCCAGGAGAAGATGAAGGACAGGATCCCGGCGGTGGCGATGCCCGGCACCGACAGCGGCAGGGTGATGCGCCGGAACGCGCCGATGTGGGTCAGCCCGTCGACCAGCGCCGCCTCCTCCAGCTCCTCGGGCAGGCTGTCGAAGTAGCCCATCATGATGTAGACCACCAGCGGCAGCGAGACGAACATGTGGCTGATGATCAGCACCCCGAAGCCCCCGACCATCTTCAGGTTGGAGAAGACGTAGTACCAGGGCACCAGGAGCGAGACACCGGGGATGACCCGGGCCATCAGCACCACCAGCGCGGACTTCTTCATGTTGAACCGGCTCATCGAGTACGCCGCCGGCAGCCCGAGGACCAGCGACGCCACGGTGGCGGCGAACGCCACCCAGAGGCTGTTGACGATGAACTCGACGTAGTTCGCCTGCTGGAGCACCTTGGCGTAGTTGTCCACGGTGGGCGCGAAGGACAGCGCCTTGCCCGGGTCGTAGATGTCGACGTTGGTCTTGAACGACGCGGCGATCATCCAGACCAGCGGGGCGAGCAGCGCGAGCACCACGAAGGTGAGCGCCGCCACCCGGAACACCTGGTACGCGGGTCGGGGCTTCATCGCTTGGCCTCCTTGCGCCGGGCGGTCAGGGCCCACATCGCCCCGATGATGATCAGGAAGAAGAGGATGAGGACGGTGGAGGAGACGCCGTACTCGTTGTAGTCGAAGCTGAGGCCGTAGGCGTACACGTTGAGGGTCTCGACCTCGTGGAAAGACCCGCCACCGCGGCCCTTCGTGGCGTAGAGGATGTCGAAGGTCTTCAGCGCGTCGATGCCGCGCAGCAGGATCGCCACCGTCAGCGTGGGCATCAGCAGCGGCAGGGTGACGTGCCGGAAGCGCTGCCAGGTGCTGGCGCCGTCGATGCGCGCCGCCTCCTGCGGCTCCTCCGACAATGAGGTGAGCCCGGCGAGCAGGATCAGCACCACCATCGGCGTCCACTGCCACACGTCGATGAAGATCGTGGTGGGCAGGGCCGTGTGCTGGCCGGCGAGCCACGGCTGCGGGCCGATGCCGACCCAGCCGAGCACCTGGTTGGCCAGGCCGATGTTCGGGTCGAAGATGAGCCGCCACATCATGCCGACCGCGACCGGGGTGGCGACGAGCGGCATCAGGATGGCGACCCGGACCCAGCGCTGCCCCTTGAACGGCCGCCAGAGCAGCAGCGCGACCGCCATCCCGAGGACCACCTCGAACAGCAGCGCGACGACGGTGAACGTGGCGGTCCGTCCGACGGCGGGCCAGAACCGCTCGGTGTCCGAGAAGACGTCGAGATAGTTCTGGAGGCCCACGAACTCGCTCTCCGCGCGGACGGAGCCCTCGGCGTCGGTCAGGCTGAGGTAGCCGGTCCAGGCCAGCGGGAACACGATCAGCGCGGCGACGAAGGCCATCGCGGGCGCGGCGAAGAGCCATTTGCGGTGGTCGTTGGCCCAGCGCGCCCAGCCGGGCGTGTCCGGGGCGGCGGCGGGGGCGCTGCGCGGCGTCTTGGTGGTGATCGTTGCCATGAGGTCTCCAGGGGTGGGCCGGGCCGGCGGGGACGCGGGCGGCGGGGCGCTCGGCCCCCCCGCCCGCGTGCGCGGCCTACTTGGCCTCGTCGTCCAGGAACTTCTGGAACGCGGCGTTGGCCGTGTCGGCGGCCGTCGCGGCGTCCTTGCCGGTGATCGCGTCGACGAGCGGCTGACCGACGATCTCGCGCGCCTCGGCGACCTTCACGACCAGCGGCCGGTCATGACCCACCCCGGCCTTGGTGCTGGCCGCGATGGCCTCCGCCAGGTCCTTCGGGAAGGTCGAGGTGCCCTCCGGGTTGTCCCAGACGGAGGTGCGGGCGCCCGGCACACCGGACTTCTGCTGGGCGAGCGTCTGCTCCTTGCTGGTGGCCCACTCGATGAACTTCCAGGCGTTGCCGGTGTTCTCGGAGGCGGAGTTGATGCCCAGCGCCCACGACGGGATGTTGTACGGCTTCGAGCCGCCCGGGCCGGCCGGGAACGGCGCGAAGCCGACCTTGCCCGAGATCTTGGACTTGGCCGGGTCGGTGGCGTTCTTGTAGAGCGAGTTCGCCTCGGTGTAGAAGGCGGCCTTGCCCTGGGTGAAGATGGCCATCGCCTCGGGCCAGCCCATGTCGGTGCTGACGTTCGCCGGGCCGGAGTCCTTGATCAGGCCGCCGTAGTAGGCGTACGCCTGCTTGGCCGCCTCGCTGTTGACCGCGGCCTTGCCGCCGCCGTCGACGAAGTCGCCGCCGAAGCTGTACAGGAAGCTGGAGAACTGGGTGACCGCCGCCGACTTGCCGGTGCGCGCGACGAAGCCGGCGACACTCGGGTCGGCCTCCTTGACCTTGGCGGCGGCGGCCTTCAGCTCGTCGAGGGTCTTCGGCGGGGCGCTCAGGCCGGCCTTGGCGAGCAGGTCCTTGCGGTAGTAGAGGACCTCCTGCTCGGTGATGATCGGGACACCGACCGGCTTGCCCTCGTACGCGGTGGCCTCGACCGGTCCGGCCTGGAAGTCACCGAAGTCGAAGGCCTGGGACTTCACCTGCTCCGACAGGTCGGCCAGGTACTTGTTCTTGGCGAAGAGCTTGCCCTCCTGAAGAGGGCGGTACATCATCACGTCGATGTCGGACGAGCCGGCGTTCAGCTTGACGTTGTACTGGTCGGAGAGCTGGTCCTCGCCGAGCTGGGTGATCTCGACCTTGAGCCCGGTCTGCTTCTCGAACGCGGGCAGTGCCTGCTTGACGTTCTCCGTCCACACGTGGTTGGCCAGGGTGACCCGGACCGTCTTGGACGCGTCGTCGCCGCCACCGCCACCGCCACAGGCGGACAGGCCCATGGCGGCAACCACGGCCAGAGATGTACCGAATATTGATCGACGTCGCACGTCATCTCGCCTTTCTGTCATGGCCGCCGCCCCCCGGAAGGGCGCCACACTCTCGTAACATCTGCTTAATGCCGGGATGCTAGGACAATAAAGCTGATTTATTCAAGAGTAGACCTCCAACTGATATGCTTTATGTCGTGAATCGGTCCTCTCCAGAGGGTGCACCCACCCAGCACGCCCCTGCCGAGTCCGGGCTGCACGCACGCGTCCTCGACCACCTCGGCACCGCCATCTGCAACGGCGACGTGGCCGCCGGCTCCGTCCTGAGCATCGACGACCTGGTCGACCGCTATCAGGTCTC
Organism: Nonomuraea sp. NPDC050643; assembly: GCF_040654715.1. NCBI lineage: Bacteria > Bacillati > Actinomycetota > Actinomycetes > Streptosporangiales > Streptosporangiaceae > Nonomuraea > Nonomuraea sp. NPDC050643. Next base: position 30,788 of record NZ_JBFAIM010000027.1, read on the forward strand.
CCGCTCGGTGATCCGCGAGGTGCTGCGGGTGCTCGCGTCCATGGGCCTCATCGAGACCCGCCGCCGGGTCGGCATCATGATCCAGCCCCCCGAGGCGTGGAGCGTGTTCGATCCGCAGATGATCCGCTGGCGGCTCGCCTCGGACGGGCGGATGGCGCAGATGCGCTCGATCACCGAGCTGCGGACCGCGATCGAGCCGCACGCCGCCTGGCTGGCCGCCGAGCGGATCAACGACGACGAGGCGAGCGAATTAGTGGGGCTCGCGGCCAAGATGTGGGCCGCCGGGAAGGCCGGCGACGAGGCCCGCTTCCTCGACCTGGACATCGACTTCCACCGGCGGGTGCTGGCCGCCTCCGGCAACGAGATGTTCACGAAGCTGCAACTGATCGTCGCCGAGGTGCTGGCCGGCCGGCACCACTACCACCTGATGCCGCACTACCCGGACGAGCGGGCGCTGCAACTGCACACCGACGTGGCCCAGGCGATCCAGCGGCGCGACGGCGAGCGGGCCCGGGAGGCCATGGTGGGGATCATGGAGCAGGGATTCGCCGAGATGAAGACGATGTGGGAACGGACCGGAGCGGACTAGCGCCGGGCACGGCTCACGGCGCCGCGAGCCGTGCCCTACCGGAGGTGACCGGGCGGCTCCACCGCCGCGGGGACGCGGGCCGAGATGCCCGTGCCGGCGCCGGGCTCCGACTCGATCTCCAGCGTTCCCGACAGGCCCTCGATCCGCTGCCGCATCGCGACCAGCCCGAACCCGGGGCGAGCGGCGCCGCTCCCCAGCCGGGCCGGGTCGAAGCCGCCGCCGTCGTCGCGCACGTCCAGCGCCACCTCGTGTTCCAGGTACGACAGCGTCACCCCCACCCGGGTCGCCCGCGCATGCTTGGCCACGTTGGCCAGCGCCTCCTGCGCGGCCCTGAGCAGCGCGACCTCGGCCTCCGGCCGCATCGGCCGCGCCGTGCCGGTCGTCGTGACCTGGACCGGGATCTCGTGCAGCGCCGCCCAGCGGCCGGCCACGTCCGCCAGCGCCTCGCCCAGCCGCGCCGTCCGCAGCGGCTCGGGACGCAGCGCGTCCACCGACCGCCGCGCCTCCGACAGGCTCTCCCTGGCCAGCCCGGTCGCGGCGGCGAGGTGCCGGCGCCACCGCGCCGGATCGTCCTCGGCCTGCTCGGCCGCGCGGAGCTGGCTGATGATGCCGGTGAAACCCTGCGCCAGGGTGTCGTGGATCTCGCGTGCCATCCGCTGCCGCTCGTCGTGCACGCCGGCCTCCCTGGCCTGGGCCACGAGCTGCTCGTGCAGGGCCGCGTTCTCCGCCAGCGTCTCCTCCAGCCTGCGGTTCGCCTCGCGCGTCTCGTCGAGCGCCCGCACGCGCTCCTCGTTCTGCTCGTCGCTGCGCCGGGCGTACCAGGCGAATCCGCACATGGGGATCACGTTCGCGGCCACGACCGCGGCGTACGTGACCAGCCCCATGGGCGTGCCCAGGTCCACGGCGTACGCCTGCGCCGTGCCCGCCACCACCGCCACCCCGCCGACGCCCGCCTGCCGCCACGGCCAGGGGAGGACCCGGAACGCGTAGATGTAGCCGGCGGGCGTGAAGAACCCGAACCATGGGGCCCTGACCACCAGGACCGCCATGATCACGATCAGCACGGCGACGAACGCCGCCATCACCGGCGGGCGCTCCCGCCAGGCGGGCCGCAGCGTGAAGACCCCCAGCATCCACACGGCCGCCAGCGCGCACAGGGCCAGGTCGATGAGCGGGGACCGGCCTTGTGCGTCCCTGATGGCCACCGTGACGACGGCCAGGCTCGCCAGCAGGGTGTACGGGACGACGCCGGTCACCGCCGGCGACCGGCGCGGCGCGGCACCGTCCATCCGCCCGCTCCTCCATGGCTCGTGCTTCCCCGTGGACAATCTAGCCACGGCCGGCGCGTTCACGGTCGCCCGATCAGGCGGGCCGTCAGGCGGGCTGTCAGGCGGGCGGTTCGACGGCCAGGGCGTGCCGGAAGACGCCGCGCGGGTCCCAGCGGGCCTTGACCTGCTGGAGACGGGGGTAGTTGTCCTTGTAGTAGAGCGTTCGGCCCGGCACGCCGGAGGTGTTCCAGGCCGGATCGACCAGGTCGGTGTCGGGATAGTTGATGTAGGAGCCGTCGCTGACCTCGCCGGGCACCGGCACACCGCCGGTGCCGGCGTACACGTCGCGGTAGAGGGCGCGGACCCAGGCGAGGTTGGCCGCGTCGTCGGCCGCGTCCGTCCAGGTCGTCTGGTAGACCGCCTTCATGACCACGTCACGCTGGGCGAGCGCGGTGGCCCCCGGCGGCACCGCGCGCACCTGGCCGCCGTAGCCGATGAGCAGCATGCCGGAGTCCTGGTGGCCGGTGGAGTTCGTCAGGTTGCGGTGGACGGCGGCGATCTGCTCGCCGGTCAGCGAGCGGCGCAGGTAGCCGGCCTTGATCTTGTACCGGCGGGCGATCGCGTCGCCGGCCTCACCCGTGCCCGGCCAGGTCATCATGTGCAGCCACGGCATCGTCCGCCGGGTGTCGACGATCGGTTCGACGCCGGTGCCGGCGGTCAGCTCGGACACGAAATCGGTCACCAGGCCCTGCGCGCCGGGCAGGCCGGCGTCGATCTGCGCGGCCAGCGAGAAGTAGCTGGCGTTGCGGTGGCTCAGGAGGAAGATCGCGTACAGGCCGGCGGACCGCGAGCCGGGCGCGCTGTTGCGCTCGTGCCAGGTGCCGAAGTTGCGCACCAGCCTGGTGAACGCCTGCTCGGTCATGCCCTCCCAGGACCAGGCCAGCACGCATTCGAGCATCTCCCGCGGCGAGGCCGGCAGCAGCCGGGACGGGTCGGTGCCGGTGGCGCCGGGCGAGCGCAGCCAGTAGCGGGTGACCACCCCGAAGTTGCCGCCGCCACCGCCGGTGTGCGCCCACCACAGGTCGTGGTGCGGGTCGTCCGGCTCACGGGTGGCGACCACCGCGCGGGCGGTGCCGTCCCGGTCCACCACCACGACCTCCACGGCGTACAGGTGGTCGACCACCGAGCCGTACCGGCGTGACAGGGCGCCGTACCCGCCGCCCGCGAAGTGCCCGCCGGCGCCCACCCCCGGGCAACTGCCCGCGGGGATCGTCACGCCCCAGCCCTTGAACAGCGTCTTGTACACCTGACCGAGCGTGGCCCCCGGCTGCACCGCGAACGCCCGCATCGCGGGGTCGTAGCCGACCTCGTCCATCGGGGAGAGGTCGATCAGCGTCCCCACCGCCGGGTCGGCGGTGAAGTTCTCGAAGCAGTGGCCGCCGCTGCGCACCGCGACGCGTCGCCCGGCCCGCACCGCCTCGGCCACCGCGCGCACCACCTGATCGGTCGAGCCGGCCACGCGGATCTCGTCCGGCCGTCCCGCGAAGCGGAAGTTGTTGCCCCGCAGCAGGCCGTCGTACCGCGGGTCATCCGGCCGGATCCGCACCGGCCCGAACACCGCCGGCTCCGCGGCCGCCGCCGGACCGGACAGTCCGGCCCCCAACGTGCCTCCCGCCACGGCACCCGCACTGGCGAGCAGCGCACGACGACTCACCTGGTTGCGCTCTGACCGACTCATCGCGATCCTTCCGACTCCGGTTCCCTGACGACCGGGCGTTCTCACCGTCCCAGCACCCGGGCCGGGCGCACATCGGCCGATCACCTGGGACGGGGGCTGAATCATCACCCCACCGGGCGGCCGAGCCGGATCCACCGATCGGCTGACCGGGATCAGATGATCTCGAGGTTGGCCATCATGCCCATGTCCTCGTGCTCGGCGTTGTGGCAGTGGAAGAGATAGCGGCCGCGGTAGCCGTCGAAGCGGGTGATGATCTCCGCCGACTCGCCGGGCCGCAGGGAGATGGTGTCCTTGAGGCCGGCGTCGTGGGGGAGGGGCGGCCGGCCGCCGCGGGTGAGCACGCGGAAGGCGGCCAGGTGGAGGTGGACGGGGTGGTGGACGTCGGCGATCAGCCGCCACACTTCGACGTCGCCGAGGCGGACGGTGACGTCGGTGCGGGCCGGGTCGAACGGGAGCCCGCCGATCAGCCATCCGTGCTCGCCGCGCATGCGCCCGGTGCGGAAGGCGAAGTCGCGCACCCTGACCGCGTCGGACCGGCGCCAGGCCGGCAGGTCGGTGGCCAGGGTGGCGGGCACGCGGCTGTCGTCGCCGGCGGCGCGGGCGATGCGGAAGGCCATCACGTCGCGGGTGCGCCCGGAGCCCAGCCGGTTGACGAGGGTGACGCGTCCGCCGACGGGGACGGCCGAGAAGTCGATGATCACGTCGTGGCGTTCGGCGGGGGCGATCGGCAGGAGCCGGTGGGTGACCGGCGCCGCGAGCAGCCCCTGGTCGGCGCCGATCTGGACGAGGTCCAGCCGGCGTCCGTCGTCGGTGACCGCTTCGAGTTCGTAGTGGCGGGCGTTGGAGGCGTTGAGGAGGCGCAGCCGGTAGCGGGCCGCCTCGGCCTCGTGGACGGGCCAGGGGGCGCCGTTGACCAGGATCACGTCGCCGAGGACGCCGGCGAGATAGGGCTCGCGGACGCCCGGCCGCTCGCGCAGGGCGGGGTCGAGGGAGGGGTAGCCGAGACCGCCGTCGGCGGTGAACGCCCGGTCGGTGATCATGAGGGGGAGCTCCCGCGGGCCCGCGGGCAGGCCGAGCGCGTCCTCGGCGTCGTCGCGGACGATCTGCATCCCGGCCAGGCCCCGCCAGATCGCGGGGGCGGTGAAGTCCATCCGGTGGTCGTGATACCAGAGCAGCGCCGCCCGCTGGTCCAGCGGGAACGTGTAGTCCCGGGTCAGCTCGGTCCGCACCGCCCGCGGATCACGCATGCCGTGTACCGCCCCTGCGTGTACCGTCCCTGCGTGTCCCGCGCCGTCGTGTCCTGGCCAGGCTTCGGGCAGGACGAGGTCGGTCGGGTAGCCGTCGGACGCCGCCGGGGTGCGGCCGCCGTGCAGGTGCACGACGGTCGGTACGGGCAGGTCGTTGCGATGCGTCACGATGATCGGCCGGCCCCGGCGCGACTCGATCGTCGGCCCCGGGAAGGTGCCCTCGTACGTCCACAGCGGCGTCCGGATCCCGGGCAGGATCTCCGCGCTCGCCTCGCGCTGGGTGATCTCGTAACGGTCGGCACCGCCCGAGGCGCCGACCGGCGCCAGCACGGCGGGGATGGGCAACGGCACCTGGAACGGCGGCGGCAGCGGCACGGCGCTGCGCAGTTCGGCACCGGTGAACGGCGGGCGGCGGGCCAGCGCGGCCGAGGCCGACAGCCCGGTGGCCGCCATCAGCCCGAGCGCCCCGCCGATCCCCAGCACCCGCCGCCTGCCCAGGCCATGGGCGCCGCCGGATCGCTCGTCCTGGTGCTCACGCATCGCCGGCCTCCCGCCGCTCCGGTCGCCGCCGCAGGGGCCGGCACCACACGGCGATGAACAGCACGACGAGCGCGGCGACGGTCATGACCCCCAGCGGGAGGTGCAACCACAGCGCGCCGTCCAGGCCCGCGAAGTACTGCACCGTCTCGGCGGCCACCACCGCCGACGTGGCGAGCAACGGCCAGACCCGGCGCAGCCGGACCCAGACCACGATCGCCACGACCACCTGCGCCAGGCCGATGGAGGTGACCACGTCGGCGCCGGCCACATGCCAGCGCAGGCCGTCGTAGTCACCGCTCAGATAGACCCCGGCGAACACCGGCTGAGCGACGATCGCCACCGTGTGCGCGCTGACGACGGCCCGCAGCACCCACCCGATGGGACTCGCGGAGACCATGAGACGTCCTCCTCACTCTGCTCCCGGTTGGAAGGCGTCTCCGAGGTTATGATCGGTGAGTTATCTTGTCTAAGATCAATATCGCTATGTCGTTATGTCGTGGCCGGCATGACCCCTGTCAGTGAGGCGTACCGCCGCATGGATCTCCACACGCTCAGGCAGTTCCTCGTGGTGGCACGGCTGGAGCACCTCAGCCGCGCAGCCGACGAGCTTCACGTCGCCCAGCCGTCGCTGAGCCGCACCATCGCCAGGCTGGAGAGCGAACTCGGCACCTCGCTGTTCGACCGGGCCGGCCGGCTCCGGCTGAACGACGCCGGGAAACTCTTCCGCGATCACGTCGAACGCTCTCTCGGTGAGCTCGACGCGGGCCGGCGGGCCGTCGCCGAGACCGCCGCCGAGGGGTACGGCACCGTGAGGCTGGCGTCGGAGACCTTCCTCACCCTCACCGGGCCGCTCGCGGCGTACAAGCTGGCCCATCCCTCCGTCGAGGTCGAGCTCCACCAGATGCCGGCCGAGGAGATGGCCCGCCATCTGCGCGCCCAGGACATCGACCTCTGCGTCGCCTCACAGCCGGTCCCCGCCGAGGGCCTGGAAGCGGTGCACCTGTTCGACGAGCCGGTGTGGGTGGCCGCGCCGCTCGATCATCCGCTGGCCGGCCGCGCCTCGGTGAGCATCGACGAGCTCGCCGACGAGCCCTTCCTCACCACCCGCAAGGGGCACTGGCAACGCCGGCTGCTCGATCTGCTCTTCACCGGAAGGGGCCTCACCCCGAAGATCGTCTGTGAGGGCGACGAGCCGGCCGCCATCCATGCCCTGGTCAGCGCCGGGCTCGGCATCGGTCTCACCCCCGACATCGCCCAACGCGCCTCCACCCGCTCCCTCGTCGCCTGGGTCGCCGTCGACAGCCCCGACTGCCGCCGTACGCTCACCCTGCTGTGGGGCGCCGACAGTCGGCTCTCGAGCGCAGCCCGCCTGATGCGCACCACGATCACCGGCTGGAACTGGGTCACCGGCGAACCGCAGGAGCCGCGCGCGCCTGCCTGATCCGCACGCACTCACTCGTGAGAGGGAGGGCCAAGATCGCTCTCTCCGGCGATTACTTCCGGACCGGCGAAAATAAGGATTGAGGCCAGACAAACCTCCGAGGAGCCTCATGAACCCCCGTATCGCCTTCATCGCCGCCCCGCTGCTCGTCCTGGCCTACGGAGTGATCCGCATCCTCGACGGGCTCGACGGCGCCCGCGGCCCCGGCCTCGCCTGGACCACCGGCCATCTCGCCTTCATGGCGGCCCTGGTCCTCTTCGCCTCGACCTTCGTGCAGATGCGCCGGATGGCCGGCCGGAACACCCTGTCCACGGTGTGGACGGGGCTGGGCATCGCCGGCATCCTCACTCTGCTCGCCCAGTTCGGCATCGATGTGGTGCTCGGCTTCATGGCCGCCGACCACGCCGCGCTGGGCGCCCTCTTCGACCAGGTCCAGGCCGTTCCCGGGCTCTCCCTCGTCGTCTACGAGGGCGGCCCGCTCCTCTTCTTCGTCGGCCAGATCGCGCTCGTCACCCAGCTCGCCGCCCAGCGTCTCGTCAGGGTCTGGACGCCGATCCTGGTCCTGCTCGACTGCGTCGTGCCGTTCGTCGAGAAGGACCTCATGCCGCTCGGAGCCATCCTCCTGCTCATCTCCTTCGCGCCCCTCGCCGGCCGGACCTCCCCGGCCCCCGTTCCCGCCCACGCCTGACGGGAAGGCCGGCTCCGGCACCCGGCTTGGAGACCATGCCGGCCCGCTCTCACAGCCGGAGCGGGTGGGGCGAACGCCGCTCCTCGTCCCCGGAGGGGCCGCCCTGGTCACCGGGGCGTTCGGGCGGCGTCAGGAAATCCTGGAGCTCGCGGTGCCGGAACTGGTACGTGGCCCCGCTGACCCGCAGCAGCCGCGCCTCGCAGGCCCAGTCGAGGAAGGTCCACAGCCGCAGCGGGAGCAGGCCGCGCCGGGCCGCGACGACCAGGCCGATCATGGTACGGGCCCAGGCGATCGCGCCGAAGGCGAACCCGAAGGTCACGCCGCCGATGAGCGCGCACACCAGTGACGTGACCACGTCCTGGTTGATCACGAACACCAGGAAGGCGGCGACACCGCCGGTGAGGCCGAAGGCCAGCCCGATCGTCGGGTTGCGGTGCAGGGCCTCGCGCGGGTGGGCCAGCTCCGCGTCCTTGCTCCAGCCCCCTGTGGTGATCTTGAAGAGGACCCCGAGCGCGAAGGCCAGGGCGAAGGCCCCGGCGACCCCCACGGCCAGCGGCGCCGGGCCGACGTGGGCCAGCCGCAGCGGTGGCAGGCCGGTGAGCGCGCCGCACAGCCCGAAGCCCAGCGGGGTGACGGGGTCGGCGCGGATCGCCTCGGACACGATCACGCGCTCGGCGCCCCGCCGGCCGGCGGCGGTCAACCCGATGACCGCGCCGAGCACCAGCCCGCCGATCCCGCCCGCGACGACGGCGAAGGCGGGGCCGAAGACCCTCCCCTCGGTCAGGACGAGCCCGGCCAGGCCGCCGAGCACCCCGACGGGGAGCCCGGCCAGGGCGCCCAGCAGGCCGCCCATCACCCGCCGCTCCCGGGGGACGTTGGTCCGCCCGCCGGCGGCGGCCGGCCACGGCGACAGCGCCAGGCCGGTGGCGATGCTCACCCAGCCCGCCATGAGCGCCAGGGTGAGCGCCTGTTCCGAGCCGAGCCCGGCACGCAGGTCGCCGGGACCGTCGACCGCCGACCCCGTCCAGAACGCCAGCATGGCGATCACCGCGAGGAGCACGCAGCACAGGCAGTGCAGCACCCGCACCCGGCGCCGCCCGCCGATCGGCCACAGCAGGTGGGGGACGATGTCGATCGCCGTCAGGCCGGGCGGCGGCCGGTCCGACTCGGCGGTGTGGGCGGCCTGCCAGCGCAGGTGGGCCGCCAGGTGCACGAGCCACGACCGCACCTGGGCGGGCTGGTAGCGAGTGCCGTGGGCGGTGCGGGGCGTGAGATCGGTCGCCGCCGGGACGTACGCCTCCAGCAGCCGCCTGGCGATGCGCGCCGCGCCGTCGCGGGGACCGGCGTCCGGGTCGGCGCGCAGCAGCTCGCCGGGGTCGGCGCCGGACTCCACGGCGGTCGCGGTCAGCAGCAGCCGCCACGGTGTGGCGAGGGCGGTGTGCACGGCCTGCCCCGCCGGCCCGGACAGCGCCGCGCGGATGCCGTCGCGCCGGGGCGCGCACCGATGACCGTCCGGCCAGCGGGCGCGCAGGTAGGTCGTGATCTGGTCGGTGGTCAGGTTGCGCAGATGGATCCGGGCGGCGTTGTCGAGCCCGGCCCCGGCTTCGCGCAGCTCGGCGTGGCGGTCGGCGCGGCAGGTCACGACGACCGCCCCCGGGCGCCGCCCGGACAGGTCGCTGTAGCGGTTGAGCTCGCTCAGCAGTCCGATCGCCCGGCGCGGCGGCCCCGTCGACGGCTCGGGGTCGAGCTCGTCGAGGCCGTCCACCACCGGCAGCACCCGGCGGTCCCGCACCAGCCACAGCGCGTCCTTGAGCGCGAGCCCGAAGTCGTGGGCGAGCTGCTCGGCCAGCCAGGGTTCGAACGGCCTGCCCAGGGTCCAGCGGGCGGCGTTCAGGCGCACCGGCACGACCTGCCGGTGACCGTGCCGGTGACCGGGGCGGCCGTCGGCGGTCAGCAGGGGGTCGAGGAGCTGCAGCACCAGCTCGATGGCGAGCACCGTCTTGCCGGCCCCCGACTCGCCCACGACCAGCAGGCGCTGCGGGCGCAGGCCGCTGAAGAACCGGCCGATCGAGTGCAGATCGTCCGGCGAGTCGCCGGGGATGTCGTCGCGGCGGACCGAGCCGGCGTGCACCTGGAAGGAGACGGGCGCGAGGCTGTAGCCGCCGAGCAGCCCCCTGCGCGCCCTGTCCTCCTCCCGGACCACGCGCCGCGACAGCAGCTCGAGCACGTGATCCGGCCCGGGAAGGTCCGTGCTCTCCACGGCCGGCACCGCGGGCTCCGGTGCGGTGTGCTCGCCGGCGTCGGCATCGGCGTCGGCATCGGCCGGGGCCGCGGCGCCGCTCCCCGGTTCCGCCAGGGCCGCCCTGGCGGCCCGCCAGCGTTCGAGCTCGCCCGGGATGAGCTCGGCCGGATGGTCGCAGTAGCGCAGGCAGGCGGTGACGAAGGCGCGCACGAAATCCCACCGCGGCAGCCGGTCGGTCTGCCGCAGGACGTGCGACGTCGTGCTCTTCGGCAGCGCGTCGACCGTGACCCCGTCGGAGGTCACCGTCTGGCCGGCGAGTGAGCGCAGCCTGCTCAGGGACGGCTCGCCCGCCCACTGCTTGAGCCGGACCAGCGACGCGACGAAGTCCGCCGGGCTGCGCGCCGCGGCGGGATCGGGTGGACGGGGACGCTCTTCGGTCATCGACGTCCCGTCCTCACCAGCGACCACGTGTACCTTCCCTTGGCGCGTTGCGGCCAGCGGCCGTCCGAGCACACGCCCTCCAGCGTCTGGACGTGACGTGACTCCATCAGGAAGTTGCGCGCCTCGTCGGCCTCGACCAGCTCCCGGCCCACCGCGATGGGCACGAAGCCGTGCCGGGGGATGTAGACCCATCGGCCGCGATCCCAGTCGTAGGGATCGAACCACCGATGGCGGATCGTGCCGGACACCCGCACCTCCGGTCCTTCCCGGGTCAGCACGAACGAGCCCTGCGAGCGCAGCAGGCTCATCCTGCTGACGTAGAACAGCTCCGTACCGATGAAGGCGTTGATCCGCGCGTCCCAGTAGTCGCGCAGCCAGCTCGACTCCCCGTCGCGCACCAGCCCCGCCTCCCGGGCGAGCTGCCGCTCGAACCGGCGCTGGTTCTTGCGTTCGGCCTTCTTGATCACTTTGAACGAGCGCAGCCACCGGGGTGACATCGTCCTGGAGGCGCCCGCGCCGTCCATGAAGTGTTCGAGGAAGTCGGACGCGATCGGGTGGAACTCGCGCCCGCCGTCGACGATCGAACGGAACAGCGTGACCAGTTCCGGGACGGGCCGGCCGGTCCGTCGCCGTAGACCTCGCAGGAACATGCTCGCTCTCTCCGTGGTGGGGCAGCGGTCATGGACACGTCTGGCGGTATTCCTCCTGTCGCACGTAGATCCTCCATTCCTCGCGGGTGAGGGAGCGGCCCGCGTTGGCGCAGGCCGCGGCCACCAGATCGGCGGGCGCGCGGACGTTCCACAGCCGCGCGGTGCCATCGCCCGAGGCCGTGACGACGGTCGTGCCGTCGCGGCCGTAGGCGAGCGCGGTCACGCCCTTGGTGTGGCCGGTCATCGGAGCGCCGAACTGCCGGTAGGTCCGCAGATCCCACAGCCGCACATTGTCGTCGATGGAGCCGGTGGCGAGAATCTCGCTGTCGGGGCTGAACTCGAGCGCGCTCGTCGCGGTGCCCGGGATGATCAGGGCGACGCCGATCGCGCGGCGCTGCGGCACGTCCCACAGCCGGATGGTGTGATCGGCCGCCGTGAAGGCCAGCCTCCTGCCGTTGGGGCTGAAGGCGAGGTCGTTGATGAACCCGCCGTCGGCCATGGACGACGGCCCCGGGATCTCGCGGCGGGTGGCCACGTCGAAGAGCCGCACCCGGTTGTCGAAGCCGGTGGTCGCCAGGATCGAGCCGTCCGGGCTGATCGCCATCGCCGTGATGATGTCGGTGTGCCCGGGGACGCGCAGGCGCGGCCCGATCTCGCGGCGGCTCGCGACGTCCCAGAACGCGATGGCCTCGTCCTGCTCGACGGCCGCGAACGTGCCGTCGGCGCTGAGTGCGGCCACGCCCTTGAGGGTGTTGTCGCGGGCGATCTCGCGGCGGCTCGCGATGTCCCAGAGCCGCAGGCCGTCGAGGTGGGAGGTCAGCAGCGTGCGCCCGTCGGGGGTGAAGGCGATCATGGTCACGGAGCGGCGCGCCCCCTTGGGGACCAGCGGGGGGCCGACGGGCCGCTGTGTGGCCACGTCCCAGAGCTGGATCGCGGGATCCAGCGGGTCGCGCACGCCGGCGGCCAGGGTCCGTCCGTTGGGGCTCAGCGCGACGGTCCCCTGCGCGCGCATGAGGGTTCCGAGCTGCAGGTGGGTCTGCGGGTCGGCCAGCCGTACGACGCCGTCGTCGCTGGCGGCGGCCAGCAGCCTCCCGTCGGGGCTGAACACCACGCGCTCGACGCCGGCGTAGTTGTCGCGGAGCGAGAGCACCTGTTGCCGGCTGGCCGTGTCCCACAGGACGGTACGGCCGCCGCTGCCGCCGGTGACGACGCGGGTGCCGTCGGGGCTGAAGGCGACCGAGCTGAAACCGTAGACGCTGTCCTTGAGCGAACCCGTCTGCCTGCGCGTGGCCACGTCCCACAGGCGGGCGGCGCGCTCGTAGCCCACGGTCGCGAGGGTGCTGCCGTCGGCGCTCAGGGCGACGTCGAGAATGTCCCCCTTGTCCCCCGCGAAGGGGGCGCCGAGCCGGCGGGACGTGGCGACGTCCCAGAGCCGTACGGTGTCGCCCATGGCCGCGACCAGCGTCTTCCCGTCCCGGCTGAACACCACCCGCCGGACCATGCTCTTGAGCTGCACCCCGTCGTCGAAGCGGCCCATGGGAGCCCCGTGCGGACGGTGCGTGGCCGCGTCCCACTGCCGGACGAGACCCCTGAAGTCTCCCGTCACGAAGGTCTTCCCGTCGGGGTTGTACGCGATCGCCGACACGACCTCCCTGAGCTCGATCGGGGCGCCGATCTGCCGCCGCGTGGCCACGTCCCAGAACCGGACGGTGCTGACGCACGCCGTGGCCAGCGTCCGGCCGTTGGGACTGAAGGCCACGCGGACGCTGGAGCACTCGAATTTCGGCCGGCTGATCGGTGCGCCGATCTGCCGCCGCGTCGCCAGGTCCCAGAACCGCGCGGTGCCGTCGTCGCTCCCCGTCGCGATCATCGAACCGTCGGGGCTGAACGCCGCGTCCATGACGCCCCTCGTGTGCCCGGTGAGCCTGCCCCGGCCGGTGCGGGTCGCCGCGGACAGCACGCGGTTGCGGGCCTCGTCGGTGTCGGCGATCCGCCACGCCGCCACGGCCAGCATCGAGGACAGGGCGGTGTCGCCGGTGACCTCGCTCTGCGCCGCGAGCTGACGGGAGGTCGCCACCTTGCGCTGCGCGTCGGCGTCGTTGGCCGCGTTGACGGCGGTGCCGGCCGCGACGAGGGCGAGCGCCGACAGCACCGCGAGGCCGGCCATGACGAGCCGGCGGCGGCGGCCCGCCCGCCGCGCCTCCCGGGTGGAGGCCGCCACGAAGCCCTCGACGGTGGGGCCGGGCGGCGGAAAGCTGTCGGGGTCGCGCTCCCAGCGGGGCCGGTTGTCCTCGACGGCCAGCAGCCGGGCGCCCCGGTAGAGGAAGGCGGGGTCGCGGTGGTGCTCGGCCCACTGCGCGGCGGCCTCGAGGAGTTGGTCGTAGACGGCCTGCGCGGCGAGGTCGGGCTCGAGCCACTGCCGCAGCGTTGGCCAGGCGGTCAGGAGCGCGTCGTGGGCGATCTCCGCGGTGTCCTCGTGGAGGGTGAGCAGGCGCCGGCCGGCGAAGGCCGACAGCAGCGCCTCGACCCGCTCGCGCTCCACCGCCGAGCGGGCGGACGCGGCGGCGTGGACCTCGGCCAGCGTCGCCCGGCGCCGCGCCACCTGCCCGCCCGCGGTGATCAGGGTCATCCGCCGGAAGATCCGCAGCGCGCTCTTGCGATCCTCGGACGACAGCCGCCCGAGGACCTCGTCGGCCGTACGGCGCACGGAGTCGCGGACCCTGCCCGATTCCTCGTAACCCCGGACGGTCAGGGTGCCGTTCTCCCGTCGTTCCCAGGTGTTGCGCAGGGCCTGCGAGAGCAGGGGCAGGGCGCCGGCCTCGTAGCGGTCGCCGGCGCCCAGCTCGGCGAGGATGGTCTCCACCAGGCCGGGCTCGATCCCCAGGCCCACCGAGGCCGCCGGGCCGGTGATGGCCAGCCGCAGGTCCGACTGCGTCATCGGCTCGACGATGACCTGGCCGTCCTGGATGGCCTCGGCGAAGGAGGGGTAGGCGGCGCAGCGGTCCCAGTAGTCGGCGCGCACGCCGACGATCACCGCGGCGCCGTCGGGGCCCTCGGCCAGGGAGTGCAGGGCGCGCACGAACGCCTGGCGCTCCTGCTCGTCGGTCACCAGGGTGAACAGCTCTTCGAACTGGTCGACCACCAGGACGAGACGGCCGCCCGCCGGGAGGGCCTCGGACAGTGCCCGCCGCGGATCGTCCCGCAGCCGCTCGTCCACCGTGTCGGCGCCCACGCCGAACGTCTGCGCCCACCCCGCGGCGAGCGCGTGGAACGGCTTCGCGGTCGGCGTGACGAGCACGCGCGGCCACCGCTGTGACCCGTCGACCGGCAGCAGGCCCGTCGCCAGTGCCGGCATCAGCCCCGCGCGCAGCAGCGACGACTTGCCCACCCCCGAGGCGCCCGACACCAGCAGGATGGATCCGTCCTCCGTCAGGCGGCGGGCCAGGCGGTCGAGGAGGTTGTGCGTCGCCCGCGTGCGCCCGAAGAACAGCGCGGATCTGCCCGTCTCGAACGGAACCAGACCCTGGTAGGGGGACACCTCGTCGGCACGGCCCGCGGGCAGCCGGGCGAGGTGGCTCCGGAGCGGCCGGAGGTCCGCCGGAGCCTCCGGCTGCGCCTGTGACCGCGGCCGGCGATGGCCGCCCCCGTCCAGCTCGCCCATGGCGTTCATTCTGGCTAATCGCGGCCATGCCCATCAATGGCGTTTCCGCCTGGAAACCCGGCTCGCCGTGATCCGGAAGGCAACGCCCGTTGACGCCGGTCGGCCCGTCGCGTGCCGTCCGATTCCGTGCGATGTCGTCCGACCAGTGGCTTGAACGGCCCGAACACGGTTTCGATGGACGTGCTGTCCGCATCGACCAGGACGGCGATGACCACGGGGGTGTCGACGATCAGCTCGCAGAGGTTTTCTTCCGATGCCGAGCCATCCTTGAGGGAGCTGTTGCGAGGGTGGCGAGAGCGCGCATTGCTGACCCAGGAGGAGCTCGCCGAACAGGCCGGCCTCAACGTCCGGACCGTTCGGCGGCTGGAGAGGAGTGGGCTCAGGCAGCCTCGTACCGCGTCGATTCTGCGGTTGGCGAAGGCGCTGGACCTGGACGGCGAGGAGCGGGCGATGCTGGCCGCCGCCGCTCGCGGCCTGTCCGCGCCCGCCGGAGGCGATCAGCCGGACGGGATCGGGCCGCCCCCGGCGGGCGTCACCGTCCCCCGGCAGTTGCCGGCCGACGTCGCGGCCCTGGTGGGGCGGGAGCGTGAGCTGGCGATCTTGGAGGGACCCCGGAACCCGGGCACGGTGACGGTCCTCTCCATCGACGGCATGGCCGGGGCGGGCAAGACGGCGCTGGCCGTGCACGCCGCCCACAGGCTCGCCCCCCGCTTTCCCGACGGGCAGATCTTCGTGCACCTGCACGCCCACGCCCAGGCGATGGCCCCGGTCGAGCCCGGCGAGGCCCTCGGCCGCGTGCTGCGCGTCCTCGGCGTCCCCGGCGCGGAGGTCCCCGGGCACCTCGACGACCGCGCCGCGCTGTACCGCAGTGTGGTGGCCGGCCGCCGGCTCCTGATCGTGCTGGACGACGCCGCCGACGAACGCCAGATCCGGCCGCTGCTGCCCGCCGGCCCGGACAGCCGGGTGATCGTCACCAGCCGCCGGCGCCTGACCTGCCTGGACGACGCCCGCTGCCTGTCGCTGGACCTGCCGCCGGTGGCGGAGGCGGTCGCCCTGTTCACCGTCATGGCCGGGCAGGAGCGGATCGCGGGCACCCCGGCCGACGTCCTGGCCGAGGCCGTACGGCGTTGCGGGCTGCTGCCCCTCGCCCTCCGCATCGCCGCCGCCCGGCTCCGGGCACATCCCACCTGGAGCGTGCGGCACCTGCTGGACCGGCTGACCGGCGACCGGCTGGCCGAGCTGACGATCGGACGGCACAGCGTCACCGCCGCCCTGGACCTGTCCTACGACCGGCTGCCGGCCCTGGAACGGCGCGCCTACCGGCTGCTGGGCGCGCGCGTCCGCACGGACTTCGGCGTGGACACGGCCGCCGCCCTGCTGAACACCACCACGACACGGGCGGGACGGACACTGGACCGGCTGTCGGACGCCCACCTCCTGCGGGAGCCCGCCCCCGGTCGCTACCGCTTCCACGGCCTCGTCCGCGACCACGCCTCGGCCCGGCACTCGGCGGAGCCCGAGCCCGACGAACCCCGGCGGCACCGCACGGGGCACGCCCACCTCACCGCCGACTTCGGCGGGCATCGGACGTGGAACGAGCGGCCGTGGCGGGCCGGTCTTCCGGGAGGATGATCAGGGTTCAGACGATGTTGAGCTCGGGGCGGCCCCCGGCCAGCGCGAAGCGGCCCGCGTCGAAGCCAGTGACGTCGACGAACGGCGCGCGGCCCAGGTAGAGGTCACGGACGACCTCGCCGACGGCCGGGCTCATCAGGAAGCCGTGGCCGGAGAAGCCGGTGGCGTAGATGAACCGGCCGACGCCGGGGGCGACGCCGATGAGGGCGTTGTGGTCGGGGGTCACCTCGTACAGACCGGCCCATCCGGTGGCGATGCCGGTCTCCATCAGGGCGGGGGCGCGGCGGGCCATCGCCTCGCCCAGCCTGGGCAGCCAGGCGTCGGAGCGCTCGAGCTTGAATCCGGGGGTCTCGTCGGGGTCGGACATGCCGAGCAGCAGGCCGGGCCCCTCCCGGTGGAAGTAGAACGTGGTGCCGAAGTCGATGGTGAACGTGGTCGGCGGCAGGCCGGGGATCGGCTCGGTGACGAGGACCTGGCGGCGCAGCGGCTCGACCGGCAGGTCCACGCCCGCCCACGCGCCGACCGCGCGCGACCAGGCGCCCGCGACACAGATGACGGTGTCGGTCTCGATGCGCCCGCCCTCGGTGCGCACCGCCACGATGCGCCCGCCGTCCACCTCGATGCCGGTGGCGGCGCAGTTGGGCACCAGCCGCGCGCCGTGCCGCCGGGCCGCGCCCGCGTACCCGAGGACGACGGACTCGGGGGTGCAGTGGCCGTCGGCGGGGGAGTAGGCGGCGGCGAGCAGGCCGTCGGTGTCGATCAGCGGGGAGAGCGCGGCGGCCTCGCGTACCGAGATCATCCGGCTGGGCACGCCGAGGTCGTTCTGGACGGCGACGCTCTTCTCGAACTCGGCGACGGCTCCCGGTGAGTCGAGCAGGAACAGGTAGCCCGCCTTGTGCAGGTCGATCTCCTGCCCGAAGCGGTCGGCGAACGTCTCGAACGTCTCCAGGCTGCGTACGGCCAGCTCGATGTTGACCCGGTCGGAGAACTGCGCGCGCACGCCCCCGGCGGCCTTCGACGTCGAGCCCGAGCCGAGCGGCCCCTTGTCGATCAGCACCACGTCGCCGACCCCGGCCGCGGCCAGCGCGTAGGCGGAGCTGACACCCATGGCGCCGCCGCCGATGATGACGGCCGAGGCGTGGCTGGGCAGTTCGCGCCCGGTCTGGGTCATGGGCCCGATCCTTTCTCTGGGGGGAGCCGCTCCGCGAGGAGCTGGGCCAGGTGCACGCCGCGCCGCGGTGACAGGTCGGCGATCTGCGTGCGGCAGGAGAAGCCGTCGGCGAGGACGGCGCCGTCCGGGGACGCCTGCCGGAGCGCCGGCAGGAGCTGGTGCTCGGCGACCGCGACGGAGATCTCGTAGTGGCCCT
This sequence comes from Nonomuraea sp. NPDC050643, assembly GCF_040654715.1. Taxonomy (NCBI): domain Bacteria; kingdom Bacillati; phylum Actinomycetota; class Actinomycetes; order Streptosporangiales; family Streptosporangiaceae; genus Nonomuraea; species Nonomuraea sp. NPDC050643. Next base: position 48,292 of record NZ_JBFAIM010000027.1, read on the forward strand.
TCTCGACGCCGAAGTTGCCGGCCAGCCCGCAGCAGCCGCCGAGCCTTCGCACGTCCACGCCGGCCTCGCGCAGCAGCCGGGCGTCGGCGTCCCAGCCCATGACGGCGTGGTGGTGGCAGTGCGGCTGGGCGACCACCGTCGTGCCGCCGAGCGGCGGGGGCCGCCAGCCGGGGGTCTCGGACAGCAGCTCCGCCAGCGTGCGGGTGCGCGCCGCCACGGGCGCGGCGTCCGCCTCGTCCAGCAGCTCCAGGGCGTCGGAACGCAGGACCGCCGTGCACGACGGCTCCAGCCCGACGATGGGCACGTCCGCCCCGGCCAGATCCTTGCTCCCCAGGTCCGCGACCGTGCGGCCGAGGATCCGCTTGGCCGCGTCGAGCTGGCCGGTGGAGATCCAGGTGAGCGCGCAGCACTGGCGGCGCGCGGTGATCCGCGGCGCGTAGCCCGCGGCCTCCAGCACGGCCACGGCGGCGCGGCCGACCTCGGGCGCGAAGTGGTCGGTGAACGTGTCGACGAACAGCACCACCGGCCTGCCGGGGACGGTCCGGTGCTCGCGCTCGAACCAGGAGCGGAACGTGCGCGGCGCGAACGCGGGCAGCGTGCGCCGCCGGTCCACCCCGGCCATGGCCAGCGCCGGGCGGCGCAGGGCGGGCACGCGCAGGGCCGCGTTGACGACCCTGGGCATCCTGGCGGCCAGCCGCGCCCAGAGCGGCAACCGGCCGAGCGAGTAGTGCGCGGGCGGACGCGGCCGGCCCCGGTAACTCTGGTACAACATCTCCGACTTGTACGCCGCCATGTCGACCCCCGTCGGGCAGTCCGACGCGCACCCCTTACACGACAGGCACAGATCGAGCGCCTCGTGCACCTCCCGCGAGCGCCACCCGCCCGTGACGGCCGTGCCGTTGACCATTTCCTGCAGCACCCTGGCCCGCCCGCGCGTGGAGTCCTTCTCCTCCCGGGTCGCCAGGTAGGAGGGGCACATGACGCCACCGGCGGCGGTGGTGTCGGCGCGGCACTTGCCCACGCCCGTGCAGCGGTGCACGGCCTGGGAGAAGTCGCCGCCGTCGTGCCGGTAGGCCAGCGCGAGACCGGCGCGCACCGGCGGGGCGGCGGGCACGCGCAGGTCGGCGTCGAACGGCCGCGGGCGCACCAGGACCCCGGGATTGAGCACGTCGCCAGGATCGAAGATGCCTTTGACCTGGGCGAACAGGTCGATCGCCGGTTGCGGGTACATGAGCGGCAGCAGCTCGCTCCTGGCCCGCCCGTCGCCGTGCTCGCCGGACAGCGACCCGCCGTATCCGGCGACCAGCTCGGCGGCGGCGGTCAGGAAGTCGCGGAACACCTTGGTCCCGCCGGGCCGGTCGAGGGGCACGTCGAGCCGGATGTGCAGGCAGCCGTCGCCGAAGTGCCCGTACGGCAGCCCTGTCACGCCGAAGCCGGCCATCAGGGCCTCGAAGTCGCGCAGGTAGCGGCCCAGCATCGCGGGCGGGACGGCGGTGTCCTCCCAGCCGGCGTGCGCGGGCCGGCCGGCCGGGCTGCGGCCGGACAGGCCGGCGCCGTCCTCCCTGATGCGCCAGAGCGCCGCCGCCTGGGCGGGGTCGGTGACGACGAAGGAGCTCGCGCCGCAGGCGGCCACGCGGGCGGCGCGGTCGCGTACCTCGCTCTCGTCATCGCCCGCGACCTCGACGAACAGCCACGCCGCTCCGGGCGGCAGCGGCGGCACCGCCCCGGGGCCGCGCCGCGCGCGCACCACGTCCACGATGCGGGCGTCGAGGCCCTCGCACGCGGTGGGCCGGTGCTCCAGCAGCGCGGGCGCGGCGTCGCCGGCGGCGGCGATGTCCGGGTAGCCGAGCGCCACGAGCACACGGTACGCGGGATCGCCCACCAGCCGCACGGTGGCCTCGGTGAGGACCGCCAGGGTGCCCTCGCTGCCCACCAGGAGACGGGCCACGTCGAAACGCCGCTCGGGCAGCAGGTGCTCAAGCGCGTAACCGGAGACCTGGCGGCCGAACCTGCCGAACCCGGTCCTGATCGTGGCCAGGTTGGCGGCGGCGAGCCGGCGCAGCGCGGTGAGCTCGGCCGGCTCGCCCGCCTGTTCTGGGTCACCGAGGGGCGAGGTCAGGTCGAGCGCCGTGCCCGCGCCGGTGACGGCCTTGAGCGCGACGACGTTGTCCGAGGTGCGGCCGTAGCCCAGGGTCCTGGATCCGCACGCGTTGTTCCCGATCATCCCGCCGATCGTGCAGCGGGTGTGCGTGGACGGATCGGGCCCGAACCTCAGCCCGTACGGAGCCGCCGCCCGCTGCAGGTCGGCCTGGATCAGCCCCGGCTGGACCACCGCCGTCGCGGTGCCGGGGTCGACGCCGACCACCTGGTTCAGGTGGCGGCTGAAGTCCAGCACCAGGCCGGGGCCCACCGCGTTGCCGGCGACCGAGGTGCCGCCGCCGCGCGCGGTGACCGGGACCTCGTGGCGCGCGCACAGCTCGATCACCGCCGCCACGTCCTCCGCCGCGCGGGGGCGGGCGATCAGCAGCGGCGGCACCCGGTAGAGGGAGGCGTCGGAGGAGTGGGCCGAGCGGGCGGTCATGCCGGTCAGCACGTCGGTCACCCCGCGTCGGCGCAGGTCGGTGGCCAGGGAGGTGACACGGTCCATACGTAGCATGTTACATGCTACGTGCGGGCCCCTCAAGGCCCGGAGATCTCGCCAGCCTCGCATGTAACATGCTACCAAGGTACCCATGGAGGAGAAAGATGGTTGATTCCACCGCACTCCGGGCGGCTTTCGCCCAGCGGCTGTCCACGATGTAGGGCACCGAGGTCCCCGCGTACAACACCCTGGTCGACGTCGCCCAAGAGGTGAACCGCGAGGTTCTCGCGCGCTCCGGGGACCGACGCCGAGCGGCTGGGCTCCATCGAACGCGTCACGGCGGAGCGGCACGGCGCCATCCGCGTGGGCACCCCGGCCGAGCTGGAGCAGGTCGCGCGGATCTTCGGCGCCATGGGCATGTACCCGGTCGGCTACTACGACCTGCGCGAGGCCGCGGGCAGCTCGGTGCCCGTGGTCTCGACGGCCTTCCGCCCGGTGGACCCGGCCGAGCTGGCCGCCCTGCTCGCGGAGGGCTGGATCACCGCCCGGCCCATCGTGTACGAGGACTTCCTGCCCCGCTCGGCCGCCGGCATCTTCCAGTCGAACCTGACCTCCGACGGCTCCAAGGACATGACCGTGGCCGGCGCCGAGCTGGGCCCCGAGGCGCTGGCCGGCGTGCTCGGCCGGCCGCTGCACGACGCGTACGGGCTGTACGCGGCCATCCAGGCGGACTCCCTCGCCCAGGTCCGCGCGGAGCTGGGCCCGCCCGGCGAGGTCAGTTGACGATGGACGCCCACAGGGCGGCCACGTCGACCGGCTCGCCCTGCATCCTGGCCGCCTGACCGGCCAGGATGAGCCCGGTGCTGGTCAGGTGGGAGCGCATCGCCCGCTCGGCGGCCTCGGGGTCGGCCGCGGCGACGGCGGCCACGATCGGCTCGTGCTCCTCGTGCACCTGCCGCAGCGTGCGCGAGTGGTCGTCGGTGGAGGTGCCGAGGATCCGCATGGTGTCGCGCAGGCCGCCGACGATCGCGCGGGACCGGCCGTTGCCCGCCGCGACCAGGATGTGGTCGTGCAGCGCCTGGTCGAGGTGGAAGAACAGCCCCTCGTCGCCCTTGCCCACGGCGGCCGCCATCTCGTCCATGGTGGCCCGCAGCGCACCGCCCAGATCGGCGGCGGCTCCGGTGGCTCCAGCGGCTCCGGCGGCGACCCGGCGCACGGCCGGCAGCTCCAGGGCCAGCCGCACCCCGAAGATCTCGACGATCTCCCGTGGGTGCGGCAGCACGACGCGGAAGCCGCGGTTGCGCTCGACCTGCACCAGGCCCGCCTCCGCCAGCCGCAGCAGCGCCTCGCGCACGGGGCTCCTGGAGACGTTGAGCTGCTCGGCCACCTGGTAGACGGAGTAGAGCCGGCCGGGGACCATCGCGCCGGTGTGCACCGCCCGGCGCACCTCGGAGATCACCTGCTCGGCCAGCGAACGCCCCGCGTGCGGCAACGGCTGCAGCTTCAGCTCGGCGTGCTCGCGGGTCGGTGGCATGCACGCATGCTACCGGCACGGCAGGCGGCCGATCGTACGGCCTGGTCCGCGTTCAGGGCCCGGACCACGGGCACGACGGCGGGCGTCACCGACCGGCAGAGGACGAGCTGCTGGAGCCCGGCGGGTCCGCGCCTCGGGGCTCAGAGTCGATGGCTCCGGCGCTGTTCCTGAACCACACCGTGATGTTGTCGTCGCCCGCCGAGATGTGACCGCGCGCTCTCAGGACCTGTCGTAGCGCAGGCGGGCGGTGGCCACGTAGTCGCGGTGCCGCTCCGCCCACGCGATGAGCCCCGAGACCTCGGCCGAGAGCGTCTGCCCGACCGGGGTCAGGGCGTAGTCCACCCGGGGCGGCGAGGTGGGGGTGACGGTACGCGCCACCAGGCCGTCGCGCTCCAGGCTGCGCAGGGTCAGGGTGAGCATGCGCTGGGAGATGCCCTCGACGGCGCGCCGCAGCTCGGAGTAGCGCTTGGGACCGCCGCCGAGCAGGTCCATCACCAGCACGCTCCACTTGTCCCCGACGCGGTCGAGGACGTCGCGCAACTGGCAGATGGGGTGGTCCTCGGTGACCGCCTCGCGAACATCGGTGTGCCTTGCGCTGGTCAAAGTGCCGTCTTCCGCCATGGGGGCATTCTGGACGAGACTCGACCACACGCACAAGAAGTAACCAGCGCACAGAAAGTGCTGTAGCGATGAATCTCGACCTGACCGATCCTCCGACCCGTCCGGGGCCCCGCCCGCGGACGACGGGCCTGGAGATCCCCCATGACCAGCTCGACCAGTTCTCCCCGGCGCACATCAGGGCCGCCCTGGTGACGGAGGCGCAGACGCTGGCGGGCGTGTTCACCGGACCCAGCCAGGTGTCCGAGCCGGCGTCCCTGGCTCTGCGGCTGCACGAGCCCGCCGGGCCCTGGGAGGCGTTCCTGCACCCCCCGAATGGCCCGGCACGATCGTGATGCTCTACGCCCCCCGCGACGAGGCCGAACTGGCCGTCGCCCGCGCCGTCCTGCGTGCCTCGTGGCAGCAGGCGGCCACCTCACCTGCCACGGAAACGGAGTGATCATCATGCGTGCCATGGCCTTTCCCGGCTTCGGCGCCGGCCTCGCGGCCACCGAACTGCCCGTACCGGAGCCGGGGCCCGGCGAGGTGCTGGTCAAGGTGCTGGCCTCCTCGGTCAACGGGTTCGACCTGGGCGTGCTCGGCGGCCGGCTCAAAGGCGTGTACGACTACGAGTTCCCGGTCGTGCTCGGCAAGGACTTCGCCGGCACCGTCGCGGCCGTCGGCCCGGACGTGACCGGGTGGACGCCGGGGGACGAGGTGTTCGGCGTGGTCACCCGCCCGACCCTGGGCCAGGGCGGCTTCGCCGAGTACCTGGTGGTCGGCGCCGCGTACGGCCTGGCCGCGATCCCCGGCGGGCTCGGCCACACCCGCGCGGCCGCGCTGGCCCTGGCGGGGACGGCCGCGCTGAACGCCGTCGACGCCATCGCCCCTGCCCGCGGTGAGACGGTCCTGGTCTCCGGCGCGACCGGCGGCGTCGGCGCCTTCGCCGTCCAACTGGCCGCCGCGCGCGGCGCCCGCGTGATCGCCACCGCGCGGCCGGGAACCGAGGCCGCCTTCGTCACGGGCCTGGGCGCCACCTGGGCGGTCGACCACGCCGAACTGGCGGCCCAGGTGCGCGCCATCACGCCCGGGGGCGTGGCCGCCGCGCTGCACCTGGCGGGCGACGGCCCGGCCGTCGCCGCCCTGGTGGCCGACGGCGGGCGGCTGGCCTCCACCCTGCACTACCTGCCCGGCGAGGACGGCCGCCCCATCGAGGCCACGGCGGTGATGGCCGACCCGAGCCCGGCCACCTTGACCCGCCTGGCCGCCGACGCGGCCGAAGGACGCCTGCGGGTGCCGGTGGCCCGCTCCTACCCGCTGGCCGACGCCCCGCGCGCGATCTCCGACTTCACCGCCGGGACCGTCGGCAAGCTCGCCGTCACCATCTGAAGCGCCCTCTCACTCCCTCCGTCATGAGCTCCACAGCGGGATCTTCGGCCGGTCGGGTTCGGGCTCGGTGGGGTCGAGTCCGCGCAGGCCGGGTGGCACGTTACTCTCGGCCAGCCGCTCCCAGTAGGAGTTGAGTCCGTCCCCCTCGAACACGCGGGCCGCCTGGAAGAAGCCGAACACCGCGTTGTTGAGCATGTGGCCGGACTCGTGCTCGAACGTCGCGGGCGCGATCTCGCCGCCGATGTAGCGGGAGGTGTTGACGAAGGTGAAGGCGCCGAAGTTGAACGCCCGCGCCGGCATCTGCCCGATCCAGCCGCCGACGGTGAAGATGTTCCCGGTCTTCCAGTCGACGCGCAGGTCACGGATGCGTACCGCGTCGACCTGACCGAACGTCACCAGATACGGCACCACGTTGGCGACGAACAGGAGCAGCCCGAGGGCGTGCCCGGGCCAGCTCATCGGCATCAGGTAGCTGGACCAGCCGAGGAAGCCCTGGAAGACGTCGTTGCGGGCGACGGGCGGGATCAGCGCGAGGAGGTTGAGCACGCCGAGGATGCCGCCGACCACCGGGCCGAAGATCATGCCGCCGAGCATGGCGTTCGCCCCGGCGGTGAAGCCGATCATCGCCCCGGTCAGGGCGCCCTGCCAGCTCCCGTACGCGATCCCGCCGGCGATGGCGCCGATCACGGCTCCGGCGAGCCCGGCGGCGCCCGCGTAGGCCAGGGCGCTGCCCAGCCCGATCCCGGCGATGGCCGCGCCCGCGAGCCCGGCGGTGACCACGACGGCCGCGGCGATCACGATGACGATCGCGATGGCGCCGAGGACGTCCCAGAAGCCGAGGCCGTTGGGGTCGGTGAAACGCAGCGGGTTGTTGCCGGCGTAGGCGTAGGGGTTGAGCCGCTGCGGCTGCTGGAAACCCCGTTCCGGATGAAGGAGGTAGAGCGGGTCGGGGGAGACGAACCGGCCGAGGTCCGCGGCGTACCAGCGGGCTTGGAAGTAGTACAGGCCGGTGTCGGGGTCGTGGCGGCGGCGGGCGAACGTCGGCGTGCCCGGAGCGCCCGCCGCGGCGGCGATGGCGCCGAACGGGAAGTAGGCCAGCTCGCTCGCCACACCGCCGCCGGTCGTGGTGAGCACCACGGTGCTGTCGAGGTGGTCGCCGTGGGCGAACAGCCGCTGGCCGCCGCGGTCGATCGCCACCAGCAGCCCGCCGGCCTGCACCATCCGGACGGCGTCGGCGCCGTCGAGCTCGAAGCCGTGCTCGAAGTAGAGCACGCGCCGGGCCGGGCCCGACGGCGGCACGACGCGCTTGCGGGCCAGGAAACCCTGGTGGTCGTAGGTGTAGTGGACGACCGTGTCATCGGCCAGCGTCACCGACTCGAGCTGCCCGCGCGGGTTGAACGCCAGCGTACGGCCCGGCATGGAGGTGAGGTTGCCGTTGGCGTCGTGGCCGAACAGCACCGTCGTGCCGCCGCCGTCGTCGTACCCGACGAGCTGGTTGGTGTTCGGGGCGTGGACCAGCGGATGGGGTGACACGAGCGGGTTGCGCAGCATGTTCCCGACCGCGTCGTAGGAGTGCTCGTGGGTGTAGGCGCCGCCGTCCGCGGTGCCCTCGGCGCGCACCAGGCGGTCGAACGAGTCGTAGCCGAACCGCTGGGTCCTGCCGGGCGAGCCCGGGGGCGGCGCGGCGCGCAGGTCGTCCATGGCGGTGACGTTGCCGCCCACCGACAGGGTGTAGGCGGTGTGGTGGTGGACCTGGCCGGACTGCGGGTGCCAGGTGCGGATGGAGCTCAGGCGGCTGGTCGTCGCGTCGTAGCCGTACTCGGTGCGTACGCCGTTGGCATAGGCCACCGCGGTCCGCACCCCGGTCGGGGAGTAGTCGATGTCGTCGACGTAGCCGGGCAGCCGGCGCACCAGGAAACCGGAGCCGTAGTCGTGGCCGACGGCGTGCCCGTCCGGGTACGTCACCGTGGTCACCCGCCCCAGCCGGTCGTAGGCGAACCGGGTCACGAACGGCGCGGCCTCCCCGGGCACGGTACGCGTCCGTTCGACGACGTTGCCCCGCGCGTCATAGGAGTAGCCGACCTCGCCGGCCTGGTCGGTGACGTGGGCGAGCCGGCCGGCCAGGTTGAGCCCCGCGCCGGTGTCGTAGGTGTGGTCTTCGACCACGACGCCTCCGTGGCGCACGCGGAGCAGCCGTTCGAGACCGTCGTACTCGTTGGTCACCTCCTGGCCGGCGGCGTCCCGGGTCCAGGCCAGGTTGCCCGAGGCGTCGTAGGCCAGCAGCCGCAGGCCGGCGTCGGCGTGGGCGATGCTGACGCGCCGGCCCAGCAGGTCCTGGCGCAGCGTGGTGAGCGGCGTTCCGCGGGCGTCGGTCACCCGGCGCAGGCGGCCGAGCCCGTCGAGGTCGTACCGCGTGACCTGGCGCGCCGTGGCCGGGCCGTCCTCGACGGCGACCAGGCGCTGCCAGGCGTCGTAGTGCTCGACCCGGGGCGTGCCGAACGACGGCGCCGCGGGGTCGGCGTCCCCGGCCTCGTGGAAGACCGCGCGGAACGGCTGATGCTCGACCCGTGACTCCCCGCCGGTGGGCAGCCGGGTACAGCTCGGGCGGCCGAGGGCGTCGTAGTCGATCTCCATCGCCGCCGGGAAGCCGCCCGGGTAGGCGCTGTAGTCCTCGCCGGGCTCGTGGAAGGGCGCCGACTTCCGCGCCGTCTTGCCGCGCGCGTTGCGCACCTCCTGGCCCGAGACGACGAAGAGGGCGGAGTCGTGCTGGGTGCGGCGCTGGTGGACCTCTCCGGCGCCGTCGAGATACTCCACCACCGAGAGCGTGGCCGGCGCCCCGGCGGTGATCCGCTGACGGGTGTGCCGCCGGGCCGGCCGGACCGTGGTGTCGTAGGTGAACGCGACCGTGGGCTGGGCCTGCGTGTCGCCGGGCGAGGCGATGGAGAGCACCCTGCCGAGCGGGTCGTACGTCACCGAGGTCACGGCGCCGTTGGCGTCCACGAGGCGGCTCGGCCGGCCCACGCGCACGTCGTGCTCGATGGTGGCGGCGCGGCCGTTCGGCTCGGTGACCGACGTGGGGAAGAGCCCGTCATCAGAGAAGACGAAGCCGGTGACGGCGCCGAGGGGCGACATCTTGGCCACGATGTTGCCCCGGCCGTCCGCCGCGCGGCGCTCGTGCCGCACGACCCAGACCGGGTTCCCGTCGGCGTCGGTGCTCAGGAAGTGACCGAGGGCCGCCAGGTCGGGACCCTGGGCCCCGTAGAGCGCGGCCGCGTCGGCCGCGGAGATCGCCACCCGCTCGGTACGCGCCAGATGCCCCCGCACGACCTGCCCCAGGGGCAGGCCCTCGAAAGGGGCCCCGTCGTAGTGGTGACGGGTCTCACCGAGGATCGTGCCGGCCGCGTCGCGCATGACGATCCGCGCCACCCGGTCGAGCACCCAGGCCGGGCGGTTCTCGGCGTAGGAGACGTCGGTCCGCGTGAACAGGCCGGGCGCGGCGCCCCCCTGCCCCACGCGGTCCTCGCGGACGACGTTCCCGGCCGCGTCGTAGGAGTAGAGCCGCCGCTCCACCCGCGCGCTCGCCGACCGCTCGGAGACGGTCGTGACGGTCTCCGCGACGTGCGGGAAGACCACCCGCCGGCCGTCGGGAAGGCTCTCCTCGACGCGGACCGCCCATCGGCTCTGCTCGACCCGGTAGGGCACCTGCTCGGCCGCCGAGCCGTCGAGCCCGTACACCTCGATGCGGTGGGTCTTGCGCTTGAGCGAGCGCCTCAGCTCGGGATCGGGCTCGGCGGCGCGGGCGGACTGCTCGGTGTGGAAGTGGAACACGGTACGCGCGGACGGCTGGCTCGCGTCGCCGGTCTCGATCTGCTCGGCACGCCCGAACCCGTCGAACTCGCGCCGATGCCCGTCGTAGTGACCGTCGTGATAGCGGTAGCGGGTCTCGACGGCGCTGCCGCGGACGGTGTCGCGCATCGTGACCGAGGCCACCACCGGCAGCGAGAACGGGAGCACCGAGGCCCAGGGCCGGGCCACGCCGTCGGTCCCGTCCGGCCGGCGGTCGGCGAGGGCCTGCGCCGCGCTCGTCGTGTAGCCGATCTCGATGACCTGACCGAGATGGTTGTCGACCCTGGTCAGGAGCCCCGGCTTGGGTTCGCCGGTGAACTGGAGGTAGCGATGGTCCGGTGACGGCCCGGTCCACAGCAGCCCGGTGACGCCGGCGCCGGTCATGTCCACGGCCCGCACCGCCGCCATGCCGGGCGTGAGCGGGGTGAGACGCACGGTCTGCGGGGCGGAGAAGCCCTGGCCGGACCGGTTCACCCAGAAGGTGACCTCGTCGTAGCCGACGTACACGATGTCGGCGAGCCCGTCGCCGTTGATGTCGGCGAGCAGGACACGCCCAGGGTCGAACGGGTACGGGAAGCGCGGCGGCGACGCCATCACCCGGCCCGCCCCGAACCGGCCGTTGCCCCGTGCCGGCCAGTACTCGACCCGGCCGGAGGCGAGGTGCACGATGTCGAGCAGCCCGTCCCCGTTGAGGTCCGCGAGCCGGATCCGGGGATCGCGGCCGTCGAGCGGCGGCGGGGGCGAGGGGCCGTCGAGGGGCACGAGCGCCGGCGGGTCCCAGCCGGCCCGGCCCCGGTTCCGGTACACCCGCAGCCCGGTCCGGCCGGCGTGCACCGCGTCGATGACGCCGTCTCCGTCGATGTCCATCAGGTGCAGGTCCGCCTCGTCGGGGAGCAGCTCAGGGCTGCGCGCGTAGCGGACGACCTGGTCCCACGCCCGGCCGCCGTTCTCGTAGTACGCGCTGAACGGCCCCGCGCCCACGAGCACGTCGACGCTGCCGTCCCCGTTCATGTCGGCCATGCGGACCCGGTCCTCGGCGAGCGAGAGCGGGACGGGGAAGCGCGGCAGCGGCCGGGGCGCCTCCCAGCGCAGCCCGCCGCCGTTCGGCCAGTAGCGGGCGGCGCCGTTCTCGATCCGGACCATCCCCGGCAGCCCGACCCCGTCGAGGTCGACCAGCTCGGCCAGGCCGTCGCCCAGGCCGGGCGGGGCGACGCCGGCGGCCGAGAACCGCCGGCAGCGGCGGCGCTCGGGCTCGAAGCCGCTGTAGGTCAGCTCCAGCGGCGGCAGCGTGGTCGTCACCGCTCCGGACACGTCATGGCCGCGCAGCGTGATGGCGGCCAGCATCGACGTCCCCGAGTACGGCGCCTGCGCGTAGCCGAAACGCCAGCTCCGCACCGGCTCCGGTCCGGCCGGCACCGCGATCAGGTCGATCCCCGTGCAGCGCAGCGCGGTGTGCAGCTCGAAGCCCGCGTGGAAGTCCGTGACCACGTCGGGCCGCGGCTCGTAGGCCAGGCGGACGGCGTACGCCGCGTACCGGACCTCCTCCAGGTAGGCCTGGGCGCCGTCCTTGCGGTAGTGGTAGGTGATCGTGTTGCCCCACGGGTCTTCCGTCCGGTCGAGCAGCCAGGCGAACACGCGGGCGGTCCCGGCGTCGTCGAAGATGACGCGACTGGCGTCGGTGGCGCCGAAGGAGTGCCGGACGCCCGACTTGTCGGTGACCTGCCACTGATCCCCGGAGCGCTCGAACCGCTCGAAGGCGTGCTCGGTCAGCGCGCGGAAGCCGCCGCCCGCCGTACGCGCCAGCTCGGTCGTCCCGTTGTAGAGGAAGGTGTCCCGCTCGTCGTCGTAGGCGGGCACCCCGCGGAACGTGCGCCGGCTGACGGCGCCCTGCGCCAGCACCCAGCCCAGGCCGAGCGGCCCGTTGCCCACCCCCGTGCTGTACACCAGCGACAGCGGCGGCTGCAGGTTCCGGACCCCGGGCGGCAGGTCCAGCGGCACCCGGTAGTTGCCGGTGCCCGAGTTCAGGTCGGCCTCGAACGACTCGCCCAGCCCCCGTACGGCGCCGCCGCCGGTCGGCAGGGCCACCGCCTGCGGCGAGGCCCCAGACTTGTCCGCCACCGTCAGCTCCCGCCGGTCGCCAGGTCGATGAGGTGCAGGTCGTCGAACCGGGCGCCCGGGTTCGCGTGGCAGTAGAAGCCCACGCGGCCGGGGTCGGCGATCGACGGGTCGCTGCCGGAGACCGCCGGCTCCCCGTCCACGAAGGCCCGCAACGAGGTGCCGCTCGCCCGGATCCGGACGTGGTACGACGTCCCCGGCGTGTAGCCCTCGGTCGTGTCCACCGCCGCGGTCGCCAGCTCGGCGAACACGCCGCCGGTCTTCTTGCCGATGCGGCGCACGCCGTTCGTGGCGTCCATGGCGAAGAAGTAGAAATTGCCGGGATCCTGGTAGCGGAACACCAGCCCGATGACGCCGGCGGTCGTCGAGCGCAGCGTGGCGGTGACGATCACGTCGGCGAGCTCCGGCAGGTCACCGGCTCCCGTCCCGGTCCTGCGCACCAGGTAGGTGCCCGGCTTCGCGGGACCGGCCGGCGGTCCCGGCGGCAGGCCGCGAATGTTGGCGGTCTGCGTGACGACGCCGTCCGGCGACACGTGCGCCCAGGCCGACGGGCCGCCCTGGCCGGCGAGCGGGTCGTCGGCCACGTCGAAGGCCGCCAGTGGGTTCGTCTCGAACCCGTCGCGCAGCACCAGGTAGGGGTCGCCGCCGACGCGCCGCGGCGTGAACGCGTACTCGGCGACGAGGACGATGTCGCTCACGTGCTCCCAGGAGAACCCGGCCGCGAACGCGGCCTCGTTGCCCTGCTCGGGGATGGAGATCGTCCACTCGGACAGCAGCGGGCTCCCGAGCACGGCGTTCAGCGGCGCGCCCGGCCCGGTCGACAGGGCTCCGTCGGCGGTCGTGACCTGGGTGGCGCTCACGGCGCCGGCCTCCACCAGCACCGTCAGGCCCGCCGGCGAGGTCTCGTCGTCGGTCCGCACGAGCAGGGTCAGCGCGGTGATCCTGGGGTCGACGTGCTGGAAGGGCACCATCGTCGTACGCAGCCGGAAGGTCACCGAGCCGGTGTCCTGGAAGGCGAAGAACTCGTCGAAGAGCTCGTAGCGCAGAGCCACCGTGCGCCGGCCCGTCAGCGGCTGGGTCTCGGCCAGCTCCTCCAGCACCGGGCGCTCCAGGTCGGGGTCGAAGAACGTCTCGTAGTAGATGACGAGCTTGACGTCGGTGAGGAAGTTGAACACCAGGTCGTTGGCGTTCGGCCGGACCCGGAGCAGCCACGAGGTGGCGACCGGGCTGTGCTCGAAGACGGCCAGCATCTCGGCGTCGCCCCCGAACACCACGGCGTCCGGCGCGACCCGGTAGCGCGACAGCAGCAGCGTCTCGGGCTGGAGCAGGCGCATCTGCACGCGCCCGTCGCGGCGGCGGGTCAGGCACAGGCCGGTGTTGGTCAGGCTGCCGTGCACGCCCTCGCTGCTGATGAGACCTTCGACCACCACCTCGACCCGCTTGACGCGCTGCTGGTAGCTGCCCGGGAAGGCGCGGTCGAAATCGGCCAGCTCGGTGCGGAACACGAGCTCGCCCGTGCGCTGGAAGTCGCGCAGGAACTGCAGGGGATAGCGGTCGGCGAGGGAGATGATCTCCTTCATCGGCTGCTTCTTCTGGCCGAGCACGATCCGCAGGTAGGTGAACGAGTCGATGTCGCGCAGCAGGAAGTCCCCGCCGAGCAGCCCCGACAGGTCGTTGCGGGTGTAGCCCGGCTTGATCACATCGGCCTGCTCGCCCGTCTCGAACTCGAACGCCTGCTCCATCAGGCGGGCGATGACGATCGCCTCGGCCAGGTACCCCTCGGAGATGGCCCGCATCTCCAGGGCCAGCCGGTGCCACAACTCGGGGGTGAACACCTGCGAGTCGAACAGCGCGAGCTGCTGCTGCGCCTGCTGCCGGCGTAACGTGGCGATCTGCGCCTGGGCCTGCGCCGCGGCGACCTGGGCGTCGGCGATGCCCACCTGCGCCTGCGCCACCCGCTGGGCGGCCCGCAGCTCGTTGATCCGCCGGTCGAGGTTGCGCAGCTCGAAGTCGCGGCTGATCTCGCGGCGGCGCCGGGTCAGCGTGCGCAGCACCTCGTCGACGCGGTGGGTGCCGTCGGAGATGCCGTACTGCTCGTAGCCGGAGAAGTCGTACTCGGTCGTGGGCGCGCCGACATAGGTGGCCTCGGCGTCGAGCGCGATCTCCTGGAGGCTGACGTTCGCGTAGTCCGTGCGCGTGCTCTGCGCGTTGGCGAGCTGGAGGGTGGCGTAGTCGAGGTTGGCCTGGATCGCCTTGCGCTGCTCGGTCGCCACCCTGACCTTCTTCTGCTCCAGGAGCTCGTTCGCCTGTTCCAGCGCGATGGCGTTCTCGAGCATGCTCCTGGTGAACTCCTCCTGCTCGGCGCTGGTCTGGAAGCCGATGTAGGTGCGCTCGGCCTGGATCGCGTGCTCGGCGAAATACCTGGCGACGTTCTGGAGGTACTGGAAGCTGAAGACCGGGACCTGTTCACGCTGCATCGACAGCAGCGGCAGGTCGATGCCGGCGGCGATGTTCTGCAGGTTCACCCGGGCCAGCAGCACCAGCGCGGCGACCGCGGGGTTGTGGACCTCCGGGTCCAGCGGCTCCGGCGCCGCCACGATGGCCTCGACCTGCGTCCGCATCCCGGCGAACACGGTGGGCGCGTAGAGCGGCGAGGCGGGGTCGACCTGCGGGGCCTCCAGCCGGATGATCTTCCGGTACTGCGCGCGGGCCGCGTCGATGTCGCCTGCGGCATAGCGATCGTGGGCCAGGCTCATCACGGTCTCGGCCGTCTTCTGCCAGAGCACGGGCGCCTCGACGGCCAGGTTGAGGAACCGGTACGACTGCGCCGTGCCGTACCAGGTGAGCGCCTCGGTGAAGTCCTTGAGCCGGACGTGGCAGTCGCCGATCGACATGGGCAGCACGAAGCCGTACAGGTGGCCCAGGTAGGCGACGAAGTTGCCTTCCAGGTCGTCGTGCGTGCGCAGGGCCTCGAGCGTGCGCGCGCCGACGCGCTCCTGGTAGATCCGGTTCGTCAGCTCCGTGACCGGATCGGCCCTCAGGTCGAGATCCACGACCTTGCCGCCGGCGAGCACGCCCCAGCGCCTGACCTCGCCGGCCGACCTGAGCGAGCGCACCGTGACCCACGCCTCCGCCGGGTCGTTGGCGGGCAGCATCAGCCGCAACCCGTCGGCGCCCGTGGGACGCTGCATCGCGGTGATCGCCCCCATCTCGAACTGCTGGGTCAGGCTGTGCCCGGCCGTGACCGGCGCCCGCGCCCCGGCCGCGTTGAAGGCGGCTCCCGCCGTCTTCAGGTCGCCGAGCACCGTGCTGGCGACGCCGAGGTTGTTGTTCGCGGCCGCGGCGGCGACCGGCGCGCCCAGCTCCTCGTACCTCCGTCCGGCCTCGCGCAGCAGCCCCAGGGCGCCCTCGGCGTTGCCGCGCTGCACCAGCACCGCGGCGTGCGCCAGGCTGACGTCGGCGTCCAGCCGGGGGTCGTCGTCGTCCTTCCCCTGCTGTCCGGCCCGGTTCAGCAACTGCTCCGCCTGCTCGACGGCGCCGGCCCGCAGGTGCCGCACCGCCGCGTCGTAGAACATCCGCGCGGGCGACGGCCTGCTGTGGGCGCCGGCCCGGCGCAGCTCGCGGACCACCTCGGTGAACTTCGCCGGCGGATCCTTGGGCGCCACGATGGGCGTGCCCGCCCCGACGGTGCCACGGAGCCGGGCCACCTCGGCGCTGGCGGAGAGCAACGGCTGCAGCAGGTCGAGGCCGCGAACCCGGTCGATCACCCGGATGACGGCGTCGACGGGGACATCGGGCTCGAGGTAGCCGTGCAGCAACGCGTAGGCCTGCAGGTAGGCGTCCAGGGCGGCGGTGTAGTTCCCGGAGAAGAAGTGGTCGTTGCCCGCCGCGACCACCGACCTGATGCGCCCCTCGAGCGATTGCCGTAGGTCGGCCCGGTGATCCGTTCCCACCGGTCTCGTCGCCGAAGAGAGGCCGGCGGACGCGACATCGCGGATCGTTTTGTACGTATAGACATTGGACAGATGCTGCATCGTGCGCCTCCGGACACCGGCCGATCCGCTTCGGTGTCCGAGACCGGAGCCTGCTTGATGGCGCACACGTCAGGTTCGTCGCGCCATGGGCCGACCCTCTGTGCCCGGGTTGGAGATCAGGTGCGCGGCAGCATCGAACGTGCTGCTCCCGGCCTCGGACTTCGCTCGCGCGAGTGGCTAAATCCTTACACGCCAGGTCGCTCTCTACCATGTCCGGAAGAGGACACCTCGGAGGAGAGCGCCAGTGACCCTGCCTGACGACGCGAAGATCGCCGTGACGGGAGCCACCGGCCGCGTCGGCGGCCGGATCGCCCGCGGCCTGGCGGCGGCCGGCGCGGCGCAGCGCCTGGTCGTGCCCCGTCCCGAGCGGGCCCCGCGGCTGCCCGGCGCGACGGCGGTCCGCTGCGCGTACGGCGACCACGACGCCGCGCGGGCGCTGGAGGGCATCGAGGTGCTCTTCATGGTCTCGGCCTCGGAGTCGCCCGACCGCCTGAGCCGGCACCTGGCGTTCGCGGACGCCGCCGCGCGGGCGGGGGTGCGGCACGTGGTGTACCTGTCGTTCTTCGGCGCCGCCCCCGACGCCGTCTTCACCCTCGCCCGCGACCACTGGGCGACCGAACAGCACATCCGCGGCGGCGGGCTCACCTACACGTTCCTGCGCGACAACTTCTACGCCGACTTCATGCCCGCTCTCGTGGGCGAGGACGGCGTCATCCGCGGGCCGGCGGGGGAGGGCCGGGCCGCCGTCGTGGCCCAGGACGACATCGCCCGCGCCGCCACCGCCGTGCTGCTGGACGCGGCCGGGCACGCCGGCCGTACCTATGACCTGACGGGGCCGCGCGCGCACTCCATGGCGGACGTCGCCGTGATCCTGTCGGAGGCCACCGGCCGGACGATCACCTACCGGCCGGAGTCCGTGGCGGAGGCCTATCGGTCGCGTGCCTCCTACGGCGCGCCGGGCTGGCAGGTCGACGCGTGGGTGTCGACGTACACGGCCATCGCGGCGGGGGAGCTCGACGGGGTGAGCGGCGACGTCGAGAAGCTGACGGGCCGCGCCGCCACGCCGCTGGCCGACGTCGTACGCGCCGCGAACCCGCCCGCGCCGGCCTGACCCCACCGCCGGACGGGTTACGGGGTGGGGTTCGCGCGGTACCAGGCGAGGGTGGCGGCGATGGCCTCGGAGTGGGGTGTCGCGGCGAACGGGCCGAACGTGCGCGTGAACTTCGTGGTGTCGCTCACGAACGGGCGGTCGCGCTGGTACCACGTCTCGCCCAGGGCGCGGACGGTCGGGTTGAACAGGCCGATGAGCCGCTGCACGGGGCGGCCGAGCGCCGCGGTCCTGCCGGGGCGGCCCAGCTCGGCGAACACCAGGTCGAGGAACTGCCGGCCCGTGTTGACGCCGCCGGGACCGTAGTAGTCGGAGGCCCGGCCGAGGGCGACGCGCAGCTCGCCGGAGCGGTGTGCGGCCAGCAGGGACTCGGCCATCTCGGCGCGGACGCGGCCCTGGGGGTTGGCGGCGGCGTACGGCAGGTCCTCGGTCATGGGGCCGGTGACGGGGCCGTACATGTACAGGTTGTCGGCGAGGACCAGTTTGGCGCCCGCGGTGGCCGCGCCCTGGCGCACCGCGTCGGTCATGGGCGGGAACTCCTGCGTCCAGCGCTCGTAGGCGGGGGCGGCGCAGTGGTAGACGACCTGGGCGCCGTCGCAGGCGGCCTTGGCGCCGGCGACGGTGGTGATGTCGCCCCGGTGGATCTCGACACCGGGGACCTCGACACCGGGGACCTCGGGGAGCCGGCCGCCGCGGTTGACCGCGCGGACGCGGTGCCCCCGGGCGGCGAGCTCGCGGACCACGGAGGCGCCGACGGCCCCTCCCGCGCCGAGGACGACGTGCAGGTCGGATGCAGCGGGCACAGGGGGCCTCCCGAAGTGGTCCTGGAAGTGTTTGGTAACGCTGTTATGAAACAGCGTTGCGATATGGTTGTCAAATGCCCCGCCCACGCGTACGCGACTACGACGAGTTGCGCCGAGACCTCCTGGACGCCGCCGGGCGACTGCTCGCCCAGGAGGGCCCGCAGGCGCTGAGCACCCGACGGGTGGCCCAGGAGGTCGGCACCTCCACCAAGGCCGTCTACAACCTGTACGGCGACAAGGGCGGCCTGCTGCGCGCGATGTTCCTGGAAGGGTTCGCCCGGCTCGCCCAGGAGTTCGCCACGGTGCCGAGCGGCGGCGACCCGGAGGCCGACCTGATGGCACTCGGCCACGCCTACCGGGCCGCCGCCCTGGCCAACCCGCACCTGTACGAGCTGATGTTCGGCCGCCCCATCGCCGACTTCCGGCCCGACGACGCAGCGCTCGCGCAGATCCAGGGGACCTTCGACACCCTCGTCCACGCCGTCGCCCGGTGTGTCGACACCGGACGGTTCGCCCCGGCCGACCCCTACGACGTCGCGGTCCACCTCAACGCCCTGGTGCACGGGCTGGCGAGCCTGGAGCTCAAGGGCTCCCTGGGCGACGCCGACCAGGCCGGCCACCATTGGCGCGTCGCCCTGGAGGCCACGTTCCGGGGCCACCGCGCCACGGCGCCGTGACGTCCCCGGGCCCGGCGGCCCCGGGCGGGGTCAGTGCCGCCGGTAGTGGTCGGCGACGGCGGCGAACGCGGCCTTGGGCTCCCACGGCAGGCCGGGGTAGGTGGCGCCGAGACGGTCCTCGTAGACCTTGACGATGCCGTAGCTGGCCAGGTCCAGGTCGTCGCGGGGGTCGCCGTCGGGGCGGTGGGGGTGGTCGTACAGGGCGAAGGTGAACACGAACGCGCTGTCGACGCCTCCCGCGTCGAAGATCTCCAGGAGCTCGCGCACGTACGCGGCCTGGCCGGCCTCGTCGCGGGCGTACTCGCCGTTCAGCCGGACGGGCGCACGGGTCTTGTCGTCGTACTCGACGATCTCCAGGCCGAGGGCGCCCCTGTCGCCCGCGCCCCGGTAGCCGGCCGCGCCGAACTCGGTGATCGCGACCGGCTTGCCCTGCGCCACGAGACCGCGTACGCCCTCGGCGAACCGGCCGGCGATCTCGGCCGACCGGTAGAGATCCACCGACATGATGTCGAAGGGCGCCCAGTCGACGCGTTCGAGCGGCACGGAGGCATAGGTCACCCGGCCGCCGAAGTGCTCGCGGACGAGGGCCACGGCCCTGCCGAGGAAGTCGTTGACGCGCGCGCCGATCTCGCCGAGCCGCTCCCGCACGAGCTCCGGCCGGCGCAGCAGCGCGACCCGCTCGTCGGTGCTGTCGCCGGGCAGATACCCCTTGTTCATCAGGCTCAGCTCGGCGCCGGTGACGAACACGACCTCGGCCCCGCGCCGCCTGATCCGCTCCGCGCGCACGGCGCAGTCGGCGAACAGCGCCAGCGTCTCGTCCTCGGTCAGCTCCAGCGGGTAGGGGGAGAACCAGACCTCGAGGCCCAGGTCGGCGGCGTGTGCGGCGGCGAGCTCGATCCGTTCCGGGTCGCCGCCCATGACGCGGACCGCGGTGCAGTGCAGGTCGTCGCGGATGATGCGCAGCTCGCGCTCGACCACCTCGGAGTCGAAGCCCTCGTGGCCGATCGCCCCGTTGTGGACGAAGCCGGTGTCGTAGCTGATGCCTTTGGCTCGCATGTCAGGCCATCTCACTCTCTTTACGGTACTGGCCGTACCTTAGTTGTGGTTTTCGCTGGATGAAAACCAGAATGCGGAAGGTACGTGCCGTACCGATGAGGGGTGAGGGAGCCGATGGAGCGGCCAGGTGCCGGGGGGACGCGGCGGCGCGGAGCCGCGCTGGAGGAGGCGATCCTGCGGGCCGCCGTCGACGAGCTCACCGAGTCCGGCTACGCCGGGCTGACCATGGACAAGGTCGCCGCCCGCGCCGGCACCAACAAGAACGCCATCTACCGCCGCTGGCCGAACCGTCTCGCGCTCGGCATCGCCGCCTACCGGCGACTGGCCACGACGGCCCCGCTCCCCGACACCGGGGAGCTGCGCGGCGACGTCCTGGAGCTGCTCCGCCAGGCGAACCGCAACTGGAGCTCGCCCTACGGCGTGATCCTGCGCGACCTGCTCGCCGCGAGCGGCGGCGCGTCGGAGCTCCTGGCGCAGACGCAGGAGCAGTCCGGCGACGCCACGGCCGCCCCCTGGCTGATCATCCTGGGCCGGGCCGTCGCCCGCGGCGAGGCGTCCCCCGAGGCCCTGCATCCCCGGGTCGCCACCGTGGCCATCGTCCTGCTGCGCAACGAGTTCGTCGTACGCGGGGTCCCCGCCGCCCCCGACGAGGTCATCGTCGAGATCGTCGACGAGGTCTACCTGCCACTCGTCCGGCGGCGCGCGCCGCTGCCGAGCTGACCTGCCGAGCTGACCTGCTGACCTGCTGAGCTGACCTGCCGGGACCTGCGCGCGTGCCCGCGGAGGACTTTCACGGTGAGCCCCGAAATCGGGCCCGGTTTGCCCCTTTTGTCATCGACAGAAGGCCGCCCAAAGCCCTCATGTTCTGCGCGACGGGATTAGACGTGCCGCCGGGGGATGGGACGCGGGGG
This sequence comes from Nonomuraea sp. NPDC050643, assembly GCF_040654715.1. NCBI lineage: Bacteria > Bacillati > Actinomycetota > Actinomycetes > Streptosporangiales > Streptosporangiaceae > Nonomuraea > Nonomuraea sp. NPDC050643. The sequence goes on from NZ_JBFAIM010000027.1 coordinate 68,943, forward strand.
AAGGGTGTGCTAGCCTGTTGGGCGTTGCAGTTGTGGTACCCATAAAGACTTTCGGCGCCTGACGAAGTGCAATTTTCGGGCGCTTTTTTTGTTTGCCGGTCATTTCCGGATGGGCTCATCGCGGCGACACGGGATTTCGCACAGTGCGAATTCTGTCTGGTCTGCAGGTATCTGAAAGAGATTGACATGGCTACTGGCACCGTGAAGTGGTTCAACTCTGAAAAGGGCTTCGGCTTCATCGCGCAGGACGGCGGCGGCGCCGACGTCTTCGCCCACTACTCCAACATCGTCGCCAACGGTGGCTACCGCGAGCTGACCGAGGGCCAGAAGGTGTCCTTCGACGTCGTTCAGGGCCAGAAGGGCCCGCAGGCGGAGAACATCGTCGCCGCCTGATCCAAGCGCGTCCGAACCGGGGCCGTACCCACCTGTGGGTGCGGCCCCGATTCATGTCCTCTCCCCCTTGCTGGAAACCTTCGGGTTCGTGCCGCATCCTGTCAGGGTGTTGTCGATCTTCCGGGAGGGGAGCAACGTGGCCTTGTTCGGTTACGGACGGTGGGGCAGGCGGCTCGTACGCGCGGGGGTGGCGTCGATCATCGCCCTGCCGGCGCCGGTGGGCGTGGGCGTGGCGGCGGCCGGCACCCCCGCGGCGGCGCCGCTGCGAGCGCTGAGCCTCACGGGGCTCGGGCTGAAAACGGGCTCCGACCCTTACACGGCCCCGCTCGCGGCCGAGTTCGAGCAGGTGGGCATCGGCGGAGTCCTGAGCGGGAGCGATCGCGTCGCGTTACCGGGCCCGGAGGATCCGGCCTGCGCCGCGCGGGCGGCCTATCTGCCGCGGCTGCCGGTCCGCTCCTGGTTCTGCTGGGACACCAAGGCCCAGGGCGACCGGGAGGACCTCCCGCACTCTCCCTGGGTGCCGCAAGGACTGGCCACCTCGGGTGAGGCGCAGCTCGACGGCACCCCGATCGGCAGTGAGCACAGGGCGCTCATCACGAGCTGGACCTGGCTCAACTCCCCCGATCCGAACGCCCCCGACTATCGCACCAACTCCGTGATCCTCTCGGTCGCCGACCTCGACGAGCGCCGCTACCGCAACGTGCTGCCGGTGTGGGTGGACGGGCAGGGCGGGCTGAGGCGCGTCTACGGGCACGGCGGCGGCCTGGCCTGGTACGGCCCGTACCTCTTCATGACCTCCAGCTCCAACTGGAACGGCTACTCGGGCCCCAGCTCCACCAAGCACACGATCCGGGTGTTCGACACCCGCAAGATCTACCGCAAGCGCGACGGAGGGGGCGGCGACTACCGGTACGTCATGCCCGAGGTGCGCCACTACGTCACCCCCATCCGCTTCGACTACGTCTCCCTCGACCGCAACAGCTCCGGCGGCGCGACGCTGGTCGCCGGCACCTACCAGCGTTCCGACGGCACGGCCGCCTCCCTGACCGGCACCACCTTGGTCCGCTACCGCTTCCAGCCGCCCCCGGACGGCGACTACCGGCTCCTCGCCGCGCCGGTGGGGGCCTACGCGTCCACCGTGCCCGCCGACCGGGCCAACGCCATCAGCGACGTGCAGGGCGTCCAGGCCGACGGCGACCGCCTCTACCTCAACATGGCGGCCGGCTCCCACCCCGGCCCCGACCCGAGACGGCGCTTCGCCACGGTGGACGTCGGCGGCGCCGCCTCCACCTGGACGATCAACGCGCACACGAGCTGGTCCTACCGGCCGGAGGACCTGTCCCTGTGGTACGCCACCGGCGAGCTGTGGGGGCTCACCGAGGGCGAGGAGGAACGGGTCGTCTTCTCCGTCAGGGCGGCCGACACCGATCCCGCCTGAACGCCCGTCCACGAGCCGGGACCTATCGGTAGATTGTCCGGTTGTGACAGATATGGGCAGCCTGGTGGAGGAGACCGTCGACCGGCTCACGCCACTGCACGTGAGCGTGGTGGTCGCGGCGGTGGCGGGCGGCTCGACGGAGATCAGGGGCGCCGGGCAGGCGGGAACCGCCCCCGGCACGCTGTTCGAGATCGGCTCGGTGACCAAGGTGTTCACGGCGCTCACGCTGGCGCGACTGGCCGGGCAGGGCGTGGTCGGTCTCGACGAGCCGCTGGCCGCCCTGCTGCCCGAGGGGACGCGCGTGCCGTCGCGCGACGGTAAGGAGATCACTCTCCGGCAGTTGGCGAGCCACACCTCCGGCCTGCCGCGCCTGCCCAAGGGCATGCTCCTCCAGGCACTGCTGCGTCCGTCGAAACCGGACCCGTACGCCGGCTGCACCGCCGAGTTCCTGCTGACCGGCCTGGCCGCCACCCGGCTGGGCGCCACGCCCGGCCACCGGTTCCGCTACTCCAACCTCGGCGCGGGTCTCCTGGGACTGGCGCTCGCCCACCGGGCCGGCACCGACTACGAGACGCTGGTCGTCCGGGAGATCTGCACGCCGCTGGGGATGACCGACACCGGCGTCGCCGACGGGCGGGCCCGGCTCGTCCGAGGGCACGACCGGCGCCGGCGGCCCGTCCCGCCCTGGCATCTGGCCGGCCTGGCCGGAGCGGGCGGGTTGCGCTCGACGGCCGCGGACCTGGTCACCTTCGTCCGCGCCCACCTGGCCCCCGATTCCAGCGCGATCGGCGAGGCGATCCGGCTCAGCCGTCAGAGCGAGCACCGGATCAACTCCTTCGCCTGGATCCATCTGGGCTGGATGGGGCAACGGTCGCACGAGCGGCAAGGCGGCGGCCTCCAGATCTGGCACAACGGGAGGACCGGCGGGTTCTCCTCGTTCGTGGGGTTCGACCCGGAGAAGGAGGTGGGCGTCGTCGTGCTCGGCAACACCCGGCAGCCGGTGGACAGGCCCGCCCTGGACCTGCTCCGCCGCCTGGGGTCCGCACGCTGAGGGGCGCGCGCGGTGTGTGAAACGCACACAGGCCGGTGACAGACCGCATCTGTGCCCTCCGGTCGCCCGTGCCTATCGTCGAGGCATGGTCGGTCTTCGCGGCATGTTCGGCAGACGTATCGCCACGGCCCTCATCGCGGCCCTGCTGGCGTCCTCCCTGATGGCCGCGCCCGCGCAGGCCCTCGGGTCCTTCTGGTGCGAGACCGGCTCGTTCCATCCGGTGGGCGACTGGTACGGCCTGTCCGGCACCAGGTGCGGCGGCACCGGGGCGACCGACGCCGAGGTCCACCTCAGGACGGGGCCCTCGGCGGGCGACTACCTCTGCGAGTTCGTCTTCTTCTGGGTGGTCACCGGCAATCTCGGCGGATCCCGCTGCGTGCCGCTCTGAACCGGCCTCGAAGGGCCGTGACCCATTGTCGGAATGGCTGGATTCGCCGCGTGCCGGCCACGGGCCGCATTTCGCGGGCGCATGGCGACGAAGGGGAATTCCGTGGTCATGCCGAACGCGCCCGTTCGGCGAGGGCGTTCGACGCGGAATTCCGCTGGATCGCTGTGCTGCGGGTCATATGGCGCGCATTGCCCAATGCCCCCGGAATTCGGCCCGGGCTCTGCCGCCGCGGCCGTGTGACGACGGTCGTCCCGAAGCCGCCGGCCACGGCCGTCCGTCTCCTGTCGCCCCGCCCGGGTTTCAGGTCGTGACCCGGGCCAGGACGATCCCTGCGACGATCAGCGCGAGCGCCGCCATCCTGCCCACCGAGACGGGGTCGTCGTTGAGGACGATGCCCAGGGTGATCGCGCCGGCGGCGCCGATGCCGGTGAAGACCGCGTACGCGGTGCCGACGGGCAGGGTGTTCATCGCCTGCGACAGCAGCCAGACCGCGGCGGCCATCAGGAGCAGGCAGACGAGCGTGGGCCAGGGCCTGGTGAAGTTGTGGGTCGGCTTGATGCTCTGCGACCAGGCCACCTCCACCGGCCCGGCCAGGGCCAGGACCAGCCAGCTCACCGGGCCACCTCCTTGAGGGCCGCCGCCAGCGAGGCCTCGTGCTGTCCGCGCAGGTGGGCCAGGGCGGGGTCGAGCCGGGCGTTGACCAGCTCCGCGTGGACGAAGGTCACGTCCGAGACCCTGAAGTGGCCGGCGAAGAAGTCGCGGAGGTAGCGCTCCTGGTGGTCGTACGGCTCGCGAGGCGTGCCGGGGCCGTACGCGCCGCCGCGCGCCCCGGTCACCACGAAGGAGCGGCCCTCGAGCGACATCTTCGGGAACGTGATCTGGTCGAGCCAGGCTTTCAGGGACGACGGGATCGAGTAGTTGTACATCGGCGTGCCGATCAGGATCACCTCGGCCGCCACCACCTCGTCGAGCAGCGGCCGGACGACGGCCCAGGCCTGGCGCTGGGCGGGGGTGCGTACCGCCTCCTGATAGCGCGAAATTTCGGTTATTTCGTGTTCGAGGAGGTAATCGCACACTTCGGTCCAGGCTTCGCTGATGTGCGGCACGGGGTGGGCGGCGAGGTCGCGGTAGACGTAGCGGCGGCCGGGGTGCGAGGCGCGCCAGGTCTCGGCGTACCGGGCGGACAGCCTGCGGGAGAACGACGCGGCGCGCCGCGCGCTGGCGTCCAGATGTAGCAGCATGATCTCTCCTCCTATGTGGACACGATGTCCATTTCACGGTAACCGGACATCGTGTCCATATACAATCGGCGGCATGGAGAGAGCCGACGCGGCCCGCAACCGCGCCCGGATCCTGGAGGCGGCCGCCCTGCTGTTCGCGGAGCGCCCACCGCAGGACGTGACGATGGACGACATCGCCAGGAAGGCCGGGGTGGGCCGGGGCACCCTCTACCGCCGCTACCCCGACCGGGCGTCGATCGCCGTCGCGCTGCTCGACGAGCACGAACGGGCCCTCCAGGAACGGCTGATCCGCGGCGACCCGCCCCTGGGTCCCGGAGCCCCACCCGCCGAACGGCTGGCCGCCTTCTACGCCGCCATGGTGCGCCTGCTGGAGGACCACTCCCACCTGGTGCTGGGCTCGGAAGTGGGCCGGTCCCGGTTCGAGACGGGGGCGTACGGGTTCTGGCGGGCGCATGTGCGCGCGCTGCTGGTGGCCGCCCGCGTATCCGGACCCGACGCCCTGGTGGACGTGCTGCTGGCGCCCCTGGCCCCGGAGGTGTACGGCTACCAGCGCTCGGTGCTCGGCCTGACCCCCGGCCAGATCACCGACGCCCTGACCGTGCTCACGGCGGCACTCGGGCCGGCGCCATCCTGACCGACGACGCTCAGCGCGTCACCTCGGCGGGAACGCCCGCAAGCGTTCGGCGAAGCCGCTCCGCCCGCCCGGGAACATGGCCGGGCGGAGCGCGAGCGCGTCGGCGAGGGCCCGGAAGGCACGCTCACACAGCTCGCCCGCCGAGTCCTCGGGGGACTCTCAGGATGGCGCGCCGTAGCGGGTGGCGATGGCGGTGGCGCGGTCGCGCAGGGAGTCGCGTAGCCACTGCGGGGCCAGGGCCTCCGCGCTCGTGGCGAGCTGCCACAGCGCCCACACGGCGTGTCTGGGATCTTGGAAGGTCACCTCCAGCCGCAGCCGGCCGTCCGCGTCGGCTTCTTCGGCGAGTACGGCCAGCGCGGTGCCCACGAGTTCCTCCCGCCGCGCCGGGTGCACCCGTACGACCACGGTGACCTGGTCGCCGCCGGTCCGGAACCGCGTGCTGCGTTCCTGCCAGGCCCGGTCCAGATCGACCCGGTCCGGTCGCTGCGCGGGTTCGGCGAGTTCCTTGGCGGCCAGGACCCGGGACAGCCGGTAGGTACGGTCCGCGCCGGACCTCGTGGCCAGCAGGTAGCCCTGGTCGCGTACGGTGACCAGGCCGATCGGGTCCACCGTGCGCCACTTCGGGGCCTGGTCCACGGCCGCGTAGTGGATCTGCAGCTTGTGTCCGGCGAACACCGCGCGCAGGACCTCGGCCGCTATGGCGTCGGGCACCTCCTCGGCCACCAGCCGGCGCGAGAGGAGGTCGGTCTCCGGGTCGATGAGCAGTCGCTCGGCCGCGCCGGCGGCGGTGTCCCGATAGCTTTCGGGCAGCGCGTCGACCACCTTGAGCATCGCCGAAGCGAGCGCCGAGCCGAGACCGAAGGCCTGCGCGCCGCGCCGCGATCCGGCGACCAGCAGGGCAAGGGCCTCGTCGGGGCTCAGCCCGGTGAGCTCGGTCCGGAAACCGGGCAGCAGCGCGAACCCGCCGTGCCGGCCGCGTTCGGCGTAGACCGGGACGCCGGCCGCGGACAGCGCCTCGATGTCGCGCAGCACGGTGCGGGTGGACACCTCCAGCTCGCGGGCCAGCGCGGTCGCGGACAGCCGGCCGTGCTGCCGCAGCAGCAGCACCAGGGAGACCAGCCGGTCGGCACGCATCCGAGAACTTTAATCGAAATACACGACACAGGATGTCGTGTATTCGCTGCGAGGCTGATCACCGCGACCAGAGAGATGACGGCCACCGAGCCGATGGACGTACGTGATGTCGACGAATCGAATGGAGCTGATGTGGCAATGGAGCGAACGGCGGTCAACCCGTGGGCGTGGTCGGTGGAGATGGGCTACAACCAGGGGGAGATCGTCTCCGGGCACACCCGGACCTTGTACTGTTCCGGGCAGACCGCGATGAGCGCCGACGGCAAGCCCCAGCATAGCGACGACATGGCGGCGCAGTTGGCGCTGAGCCTCGACAACCTGGAGGCCGTGCTCGGCGAGGCCGGCATGTCCCTCGCGAACCTCGTCCGGCTCAACGTCTACACCACCGACGTCGATCGGCTCTTCGAGCACTACGGCGTGCTGGCGTCACGGTTGGGCGCCGCCAGGGTGGCGCCGTCCACCACGATGCTCGGGGTGACGCGGCTGGCGATCCCCGACCTGATGGTCGAGCTTGAGGGGACCGCCGTCGCGTGATGCGACCTCGCCGCCTCCGGCAACCCTGCCGGAGGCGGCGAATAGGGCTGCGCGCCCATTCCAGGACAGCGAACGCCCCGACGCCCCGCCGGCCAGGTCCGCCTCGGTGACCAGGACGACCTCGGCCCCGCCGCGTACGAGGTGCACGGCCGTGGACACCCCGAGGATGCCGCCCCCCAGGACGACGCCGCGCCGGGCACCGCCCTGGGCAGGGGTGTGTGCTGTCATGTGACTCCTCACTTCGTGGCGCGGCCGTGCGCGCGCTCGATGACGTCCAGGACCTCGACGGCGTCGTACGGGTCGACGGGCAGGCCGGTGCCGTCGCGCAGCGCGGTGGCGACGTACCCGGCCCGCGAGCCCAGCACCCGGAACCGGGGACCGGGCAGGGCCGCCACGCCGCTCATCGTCAGGCGGGCGCACGTGGATGCCGCCGCCCGCGCCGACGCCGGTCTGCTGGCTGAGCGGCCCGCGCGACGGTCTTAGGCCCATTTACCGGTACGAGGTAGGACTCCCGCTGGAGGTGCTGCGCCGCGAAGATCCGTAAATTCGCGAATATGACACGTAAAGCACTGACAGCGGGCCTGGTGGCAATGATGTCGCTGGTGGCCTTCGAGTACATCGCAGTCGCGATCGCCATGCCGGTCGTGGCCAAGGAGCTCGGCGGGCTCGAACTCTACGGGCTGGCCTTCAGCGGGGCGATGGCGGCGGCGGTGGTGGGCACGGTGCTCGGCGGACGGTGGGCCGACCTGCGCGGACCGCGGGCGCCGCTGTGGACCGGCATGGCGGGGTTCGTGGCCGGGTTGATGGTGGCGGGGCTCGCGCCCAGCATGGAGGTGCTGATCGCCGGGCGGTTCCTGCAGGGGTTCGGCGGGGCGCTGGTGAGCGTGGCCCTTTATGTCGTGGTGGCCAGGGTCTATCCCGAGGACCTGCATCCCAAGGTCTTCTCGTTGTTCGCGACGGCGTGGGTGGTGCCCTCGATGGTGGGCCCGGCCATCGTCGGCGTGGTGACCGACACGCTGGGCTGGCGGTGGGTGTTCCTGCTGGTGCCGATCCTGACCGTGCTGAGCGGCCTGGTGCTGCTGCGCGGGCTGGCCGGCCAGCCGGTGCGCGGCGGTCAGCGCGCGCCGTCGCCCGGCCTGCTGAAGAAGGTCGCGTGGGGGACGCTGACGGCGGTGGGCGCCGGGCTCATGCAGTACGGCAGCAGCGGCCGCCTCCCCCTGCTGATCGCCGGGCTGGTGGTGCTGGCGGTGGCCCTGCCCAGGCTGCTGCCCGCCGGGACGCTGCGGGCCGCCCGCGGGCTGCCCACTGTGGTGGCGCTGCGCGGCCTGGCGGCGGGCGCGTTCTTCGCCGCCGAGGTCATCGTGCCGCTCATGCTGGTGGACCAGCGCCAGATGTCCACCCTGGCCGCCGGGTTCGCCATCACCGGCGGCGCGGTGACCTGGTCGCTCGCCTCCTGGCTGCAGGGGCGCGAGGTGTTCGGGCGGCTGACGAACCTGCGGCTCGGCTCGGCCATGATCGCGCTCGGCATCCTGCTCATGGGCGCGGTGACGTTCGCGGGGGTGCCGGTGGCGCTGGCGTACCCGTCGTGGATCATCACCGGGTTCGGCATGGGGCTGGTGTACCCGACGCTGTCCGTGCTGACGCTGGAGCTGTCGGCGGCCGGGGAGCAGGGGGAGAACAGCTCGGCGCTGCAGGTGGGGGAGTCGGTGTTCTCGGTGGTGGCGGTCGCCGTCACGGCGGCGCTGTTCACGGCGGCGGGGTCCGGCTACTGGGTGGTCTTCGCGGCGACGCTGGCCATGGCGGTGATCGGGCTGGCCATCGCGCCCCGCTCGGTCAAGAGCTCGCCCGCGGCGGCCCCGGTGGCGGTGGGGGTGTAGCGGGACGTGCGGGCGCTGTCCGGCCGGGGCGCCGCCCCGGCTGGACAGCAAACGTTTACGGCACCTCCACCCAAGATCATCCGAGTGGACGCCGATGATCTTTACGTTTGCGGCATGGGCCTGCGGGCCTCCAGCGAGTCGGACGAGTACGCCTGGAAGCGGTTCCACTCGGGCAACGCCGCGTCGAAGGTGCCGGTCATCTCGGTGACGTACAACTCCTACCCGAGCACCCCGGTCTCGGCCTGGCTCTCGCCGCACAGCGCCTACGACGGCGTCCACTGGACCAACTCGCTCACCCCGCAACTGCGCAACCACGTGCGCGACCCCGACGGCGGGAACGTGCGCGGCCTGTTCGACGTGTACGCCGGCTCGACGCTGCTGATCGACAACCTCTACGGCGCGTACGTGGCCAGCAACGGCTTCTCCGGCGCCAACGTGCCCGCGGGCAAGCTCGCCCACGGCAAGACGTACACCACCCGGACGTGCGCGACCCGGCGGGCCGGATCCGGTCGGAGACCACCGAGGCGGGCGCGGCCACCGTCCACCACTACGGCTCCGACGGCGACCGGCCCTCCTGGGCCGCCGGGAACGGGACGGTCGTCCGCAACGTGCCGGGCGTCGGCGGCGACCTGGCCGCCCTCACCGGCGCGACCGGGGCGGTACGTGTGCAGTTGCTCACCGTCGGCGGCCACGTGGGCGTCGACCTGGAGCTCGGCAGCGGCCTGGCCACCGTGGTCGGGTACGACGAGTTCGGCGTGCCCTCCCAGCCCGTCCGCTACGGCTGGCTGGGCGGCGCGCTCCAGCCGACCACGCTGGACGGCACGGTGCTGGTGTCGGGCCGCCTGTACGACCCGTCGCTGGGCCGCTTCCTCCAGCGGCCGTACTGACCCCGGCCTGTACCTGCGCCACGCCTTCGGCATCTGACAGCGACCAGACTCGGCAGAACGTTCGGCAACTTAACCGAAAGTTTCGGTCACCGTGCCGGGGGCGCGGTGCTCTCCCGGACGACGAGTTCGACGCCCAGCTCGATGCGGGGCCGCGTCAGCGGCTCGCCCTGCGCGAGCTGGAGGAGCATGGTGGTGGCCGCCGCCGCCATCTCGGCGAGCGGCTGGCGGATCGTGGTCAGCGGCGGCGTCATCCACCGGGCCGGGGGCAGGTCGTCGAAGCCCACCACGCTCAGGTCGGCGGGGACGCGCAGGCCCAGTTGGTGCGCGGCGCGGTAGACGCCCATGGCCTGCCCGTCGTTGCAGGTGAAGATGGCGGTGGGCGGGTCGGGCAGGCGCAGCAGGCGATGGGCCTGGGCCAGGCCGCCCTCGGTGAGGAAGTCGCCCCGGCCGATCAGCGCCGGGTCGGCGGGCACGCCGGCCATGTCGAGGGCGGTGCGGTAGCCGTCGAGGCGGGCCCGGCTGGACAGCGCGAAGTCGGGGCCGGTGATGACGGCGATGCGCCGGTGCCCCAGCTCCAGGAGGTGGCGGGTGGCCGCCAGCCCGCCGTTCCAGTTGCTCGCGCCCACCGAGGCCTGCGTGCCCGGGTCGTCGAGCGGGTCGAGCAGGACGAGCGGCACGCCGCGGGTGGCGAGCTGGTCGCGCTGGTCCTCGGTCAGGCCGGAGAACACCGCGATCACGCCGGTGGGACGGCGGCTCAGCACGCCCTCGATCCAGCCCTTGCCGGGGATGTGGCGGTGCTGCAGCTCCGACAGCACCACGGCGAGCTGGTGGTCACGGGCCACCTGCTCGACCCCCTTGGCGATCTCGATCGGGTAGTCGCCCTCCAGGGCGTGGAAGACCAGCTCCACCAGGGCGGCCGGGTTGACGCGCCGCTGCGGGCGGTAGCCGTGCTCGCGGATGAGACGTTCGATGAGCGCGCGGGTCTCGGGAGCGACCTCGGTGCGACCGTTCACGACCTTGGAGACGGTCGCCGTGGAGACCCCGGCCAGCTCGGCGAGCTGCGCGATGGTGAGCGGCGGTGACGGGGCCCCGCCGGCGGACGGCTCTTCGGTCGCGGTCATGGCCCGCAGTCTAACGGCGTGCGCTCGGCCTTCGGCTCCGGTCGTTTCGCTCGTTCTGGGGCGTGGTTCTTGACGGATTTCTAGACACAGACCTAGAGTCCCGAATTAACGATCGGAAACAAATCCGAAACTTACTACCTGTGAGGCGCCGATCTGAAGGAGCGCCCCCCGTGAGAAGTCGGGCCACCCCCACCACCGCCACCGCACTTCGCTCCTGAACACCGGAAGAGATCACCGTGAAGCTCCGTATCGCCACACCGGTCGCGCTCACCGCGGCCATCATCCTGGCCGTCTCCGCCTGTGGCGGCGGCACCTCGGCCCAGCCGTCAGGAGACGGCAAGTCGTTCGAGTTCTGGTCGTTCACCGGGATCGACCAGAAGTCCTCCGTCGAGGACTACCAGAAGAAGAACCCGGGCGTTTCGGTGAAGCTGACCGAGGTGGGCTCCTCGGTGGAGACGGCGCAGGCGCTCACCACGGCGCTGGCCGGCGGCAAGGTGCCCGACCTGGTGCTGATCCAGGGGGACGACCTGCCCAAGTTCGTCCAGCAGCCGCAGAACTTCCACGACCTGCGCGGGCTCGGCGCGGACAAGATCAAGGGCGACTACCTGGACTGGGTGATGAGCCAGTCCACGGCCGGGACCGGCGAGATCATCGGGATCCCGACCGACGTCGGCGGCATGGCCGTGGCCTACCGCACCGACCTGTTCGAGAAGGCCGGGCTGCCCACCGGCCGCGAGGAGGTGGGCGAACTCTGGCCCACCTGGGACGCCTTCATCGAGACCGGCAAGAAGTACACCGCCGCGACCGGCGACGCGTTCGTGGACAACGCCGGCACCAGCATCTTCTACCAGGCGGTCAACCAGGGGCCGGAGAAGTACTACGACCCGTCGGGCAACGTCGTCTACGGCACGAGCCCTCAGGTCAAGACCGCGTTCGACCTCGGGCTCAAGGCGATCCAGGCCGGGATCACGGCCAAGCAGAGCTCGTTCACCGACGGGTGGAGCGCGGGCATGGGCAAGGACCGGTTCGCGGTGATCTCCGCGCCGTCGTGGATGCTGGGCGCGATCCGCAGCAACGCGCCCGGCACCAAGGGCAAGTGGGACATCGCCACGATCCCGGGCGGGTCCGGCAACTGGGGCGGCAGCTACCTGGCCATTCCCAACGGCGCGGCCAACCCCAAGGCAGCCTGGGACTACATCACCAAGACCCAGTCGCCGCAGGGCCAGCTCGAGCACTTCACCGACTCCGGCTCGCTGCCCACCACCCCGTCGGTCTACCAGGACCCGAAGCTCACCGGGCTGAAGGATCCGTTCTTCTCCGACGCGCCGGCCGGGACCATCTACACCAAGTCGCTGCTCGGGCTCAAGCCGTTCCGCATCGGCCCGGACAGCTCCGCCATCGGCCAGGAGTTCCTCAACGCCATCACCAACGTCGAACAGGGCAAGGGCGACCCCGCCAAGGCGTGGGAGACGGCGCTGGCCAACATCAAGACGGCCATCGGCAAGTAGATGACGACGACTCTCGAACCGGCGCGGACCGTGGTGCCGGACGCGCCGGCGCGGGTGCGGCAGGGCCTGTCCGAACGCCTCGCCCCGTACGCGTACATCGCGCCGTTCTTCGTGATCTTCGCGGTGTTCGGGCTGGTGCCGCTGCTGTTCACGTTCTACGTGGCGCTGTTCGACTGGAACCCGATCGGTGAGCACGTCTTCATCGGGCTGGACAACTTCACCCGGCTGGCCGGCGACACCCGGTTCTGGAACGCCGCCTGGAACACGGTCAGCATCTGGCTGCTGTCCACCGTGCCGCAACTCCTGGTCGCGCTCGGCCTGGCGCACCTGCTCAACCACGCCCGGCTGCGGTTCGCGGTGTTCCTGCGGATGTCGATGGTGGTGCCGTACATCACCTCGGTCGCGGCCACCACGATCGTCTTCGCCCAGATGTTCGACCGCGACTACGGCCTGCTCAACTGGCTGCTCGGGCTGGTCGGCGTGGCGCCGACCGACTTTCTGCAGTCGGTGTGGGGCAGCCACCTGATGATCGCGGTCATGGTCACCTGGCGCTGGTTCGGCTACACCACCCTGCTCTACCTGGCCTCACTGCAGGCCATCCCGCGCGCGATCTACGAGGCCGCGGCCGTGGACGGCGCCGGCCCCTGGAAGCAGTTCCGCCACATCTCCGTCCCCTCGCTGCGGCCGGTCATCGTGTTCACGATCGTCACCTCGACCATCGGCGGCCTGCAGATCTTCACCGAGCCGCTGCTGATCTCCCGCGCCGCCCCGCTCACCTGCGGCCCGGTCCGCCAGTGCCAGACCCTCACGCTCTTCCTGTACGAGCAGGGCTTCGGCCAGTTCCAGTTCGGCTACGGCTCCGCCATCGGCGTGGCCCTGTTCGTCCTGATCATCGCCATCGCCACGCTCAACTACGTCCTGTCCACCCGCATCCGCCCGGAGCGATCGTGAACAAGTCCAGCCGGGTCCGCTGGTGGACCTACCTCATGCTCGCCCTGGCCACCTTCGCCTGCCTGTTCCCGCTCTACTGGATGTTCGTGGTCGCCACCACCGACACCGCGACCGCCACGCGGCTGCCGCCCGAGGTCGTTCCCGGCGGCAACTTCTTCCACCTGGCCGGGCTGGTGTTGACGACCGTGCCGTTCGCCCGCTCGATCGTCAACAGCCTCATCGTGGCCGGGACGATCGGTATCGGGCACGCCGTGCTCTGCTCGCTGGCCGGGTTCGCCTTCGCCAAGCTGCGCTTCCCCGGCCGTAACGTGCTCTTCCTGATCGTCGTGCTGACGATGACCGTGCCGACGCAGCTCGCCGTCATCCCGCAGTACATGATCATCTCCTCACTGGGCTGGGTCGACACCCTGCAGGCGCTCATCGTGCCGGGGCTGGCCAGCGCGTTCGGCATCTTCTGGATGCGCCAGCACCTGTCCACCACGATCAGCGACGAGATCCTCCAGGCCGCCCGCATCGACGGCGCCACCACCTGGCAGATCTTCTGGCGCATCGCGTTCCCCCTGGTACGGCCGGCCGCGTTCGTCCTCGGGCTGCTCGGCTTCGTCACCGCGTGGAACGACTTCCTGTGGCCGTTCATCGTGCTGAAGTCGCCGGAGATGTACACCGCGCAGATCGCCATCAAGGCGCTGCAGAACAGCTTCACCATCGATCTGGGCCTGGCCATGTCGGGGTCGTTCCTGGCCACCCTGCCGCTGCTCGTGCTGTTCGTCTTCGTGGGCAGGCGGATGGTCGCCGGGATCATGGACGGCGCCTTCAAGGGCTGAGCGGCCGGCCCGCGGATGTGCCCCTGAACGGGATTGGGCGAAATACTCGTCCACGACGAACGCTCTCTCCCGTGGGGTGACGAAAGCATGGTCTCATTCCGGCTTTTCGGGCCGGTAGAAGTGGAAACGACCGCCGGTCCGATCGAGGTCGGGCCACCCCAGCGGCAGAGCGTGCTCGCCGCCCTGGCGGTGGACGCCGGGCGGCAGGTGTCGATCGAGACGCTGATCGACCGGGTGTGGGGTGAACGGCCGCCGGAAGGGGCGCGCCGGGCGCTGCAGTCGCACATCACCCGGCTCCGGCGGCTGCTCCACCAGGCCGCCGAGGGCGGCGAGGCGGTGGCCGTGCCGCGCCGGGCGAACGGCTACGTGCTGCAGATCGAGCCCGGACGCGTCGACCTGCACCGCTTCCGGAGCATGGCCGAACAGGCCCGTGACCCGGGCCGGGCCGTCCAGCAGCGGCTGGAGCTGCTGCGCGGCGCGCTGGAGCTGTGGCGGGGGACCCCGCTGGCCGGGATCCCCGGGGCGTGGGCGGCGCGCGTGCGGGAGGGCTGGTCCCGGCAGCGCCTCGACGTGGCCGTGGACTGGGCGGAGATGGAGCTGCTGCACGGCCGGCGCGAGCTCGTCGCCCAGCGGCTGCGCGATCTGCTGTCCGAGCATCCGCTGTCCGAGCCGCTGGTCGCGGCCCTGATGCGCGCCCTGCACGCCACCGGGAACGCGGCCGAGGCGCTGGCCTGCTACGCCGCCTTCCGCGAGGAGCTGATCGACCAGCTCGGCACCGGTCCGGGCGGCGAGCTGCAGGGGCTGCATCAGGCGATCCTGCGCGACGAACTCGTCCAGCCGGCCCCGTCAACGCCGCCGCCGGCCGCCGCCGCGCCGCCGCGGGTCGTGCCCGAGCAACTGCCCCTCGACGTACGGGGGTTCACCGCGCGTACCGCCGAGCTGGCCCGGCTGGACGGGATGCTGGCCGAGGCCGCCGACCACCCCACCGCGCTGATCATCTCGGCGGTCTCCGGCAGCGCGGGCGTCGGGAAGACCGCGCTCGCCGTGCACTGGGCGCACCGGGTCAGCTCCGCGTTCCCCGACGGCCAGCTCTACCTGAACCTGCGCGGCTACGACCTCGCGGCGCCGATGACCGCCGGCGAGGCGCTGGCCGGGCTGCTCGTCGCCATGGGTGTGCCGGGCCCTGACCTCCCCCTGGAGACCGACCAGCGCGCCGCCCGCTACCGGACCGAGGTCAGCGGACGCCGCATGCTGATCATCCTGGACAACGCCTCGTCGGTCGAGCAGGTCCGCCCCCTGCTGCCCGGCTCCGCGACCTGCGTCGTGGTGGTGACCAGCCGGGACTCCCTGGCCGGGCTGGTGGTCCTGCACGGTGCCTCCCGCCTGGATCTCGACCTGCTCTCCGCCGGCGACGCGATCGCGCTCCTGCGTACCCTCATCGGCCCGCGGGTCGACGCCGAACCCGGCGCCGCCGCCGTGCTCGCCGCCCAGTGCGCACGCCTGCCGCTGGCCCTGCGCGTGGCGGCCGAGCTGGCCACCGCCCGCCCCGCCGCCACCCTGGCGGAGCTGGCCGGTGAGCTCGCCGACCAGCAGCGGCGGCTGGACCTGCTGAACGCCGGGGGAGACCCGCGAGCGGCGGTGCGAGCCGTGTTCTCCTGGTCCTACCAGCGCTTACCCGACGGCACGGCCAGGGCGTTCCGGCTGCTGGGCCTGCACCCCGGCCCCGACTTCGACGCCGAGGCCGCCGCCGCCCTCGCCGACGTCGACTCCGCCCGGGCCGCGCGCCTGCTCGGAGAGCTCGCCGGCGCGAGCCTGATCGAGCAGCGGGCCGGCGGCCGGTACGCCTTCCACGACCTCCTGCGCCTCTACGCCCGCGAACACGCCCGCGACGAGGAGGACGAGCCCGCCGCCTCCCGCCGCCTGCACGACCACTACCTGCGCACCGCCGACGCCGCCGCCCGGCTCCTCTACCCGGAGAAGCTCCGCCTGCCGTCCGCGACCGAGCCCCGCCCGCCGCAGCCCCCGCGCTTCACCGACGACACCCAGGCCATGGCCTGGCTGGAAGCCGAGCGCGGCAACCTGATCGCCATCGCCCAGCACACCGCCGAGCACGGGCCGCATCGCGTCGCCTGGCTGCTCACCGACACACTGCGCGGCTACTTCTGGTTACGCATGTACGCCGCCGACTGGCTGGCCCTGGGCCTCACCGGCCTCGCCGCCGCCCGCGCCGACGACGCCCTGGCCGCCCAGGCGACCGCCGAGCTCAGCCTTGCCGACGCCTACCGGCATCTGGCCCGCTTCGAGGACGCCGTCGAGCACTACACGAGCGCGGCAGAGCTCTTCCAGCAGGCCGAGTGGCCGGACGGTCAGGCCGCCGCGCTGGGCAACCTCAGCAGCGTGCACTTCGACTCGGGACGCCTTGTCGAGGCCGCCGCCACCCTCACCCAGGCGCTGGCGGTCAACAGGCGGACGGACCGGCTGGCCGGGCAGGCCGCCAGTCTCGGCAACCTCGGGCTGATCCACGGGGCTCTGGGGCGGCTGGAGCAGGCGGTCGAGTTCATCGAGCAGGCGCTCGCCCTTGACCGCAAGCTCGGGTTCGCCGGGGCCGAGGCCATCGATCTCAGCAACCTCGGGGAGGCCTGGCAACTGCTCGGGCGGATGGACCGGGCTCTGCCGCTGCTCTCCCAGGCCCTGGACACGCAGCGCAAACTCGGCGACCGCGACACCGAGTGCGAGACGCTGCGCATCCTGGCCGACCTGCACTGTGACATCGGCCGTGACGAGCAGGCCCTGGGGTACGCCCGATCCGCGCTGACCCTGGCGTACGACACCGGTAACCGCCGCTTCGAGGCCGAGGCCCACAACAGCGTGGCCGCCGTCCACCAGCGGCTCGGCCTGTCCCACGACGCGGTCCGGCACTACGAGCTGGCCCTCGGCATCGCCAGGGAGACGCGGGCCCGTGCCCCCGAGGTGCTCGCGCTCATCGGCCTGGCCGTGGGCCGGGCGCTCCTGGGCCGCCTCGACGAGTCCTCCGTCGAGTCCGCTCACGAGGGGCTCGCCCTCGCCCGGCAGGACGGCTACCGGATGCTCGAAGGCAGGGCGCTCACCGCCATCGCCCGGATCGAGCACCTCCGGGGCCGGTACGGCGAGGCCGTCGAGCACGCCCGGCAGGCGCTGGAGATCCACCGGGAGACCGGTCATCGCCTTGGCGAGGCGCACGCGCACACCGCGCTCGGCCACGCCTACCGGCGCCTCGGGCTGAAGAACGCGAGCACCGGGCACCGGCGGCAGGCGCTCGCCCTCTACACGGAGATCGGCGCCCCGGAGGCGGAGGAGGTCCGCGCCGCGCTGGCGGCGGACTGATTGATCGCAACAGCCTGGGGCGGATCGCGGGCTTATGGCACTATTGCCGGGTGCATGTCGGCCGACCGTTCTGGCGCGCGTTGCGTGCCGCCGCGTTCGCGGTGGCGTGCGTGCTGGTGTCGGCGGCGATGCACGTGCTGGCCGGCGGCACGGTCGTGCACCTCGGGAGCATGGCGGTCGCCCTGGCGGTGGCCTGGGCGGGCGCGTACGTGCTCGGCGGGCGCGGACGCGGCGTGAACGTGCTGCTGGGCGCGTGCTTCACCGCCCAGTACGGCATGCACCACCTGTTCGGCGCCACCATGCCGGACCTGCCCTCCGTGACGCCGCAGAGCTCGCACCCGCATGGCGCCGGGCTGGGAATGCTGCTGGTGCACGCGCTGGCGGCGTTCGGGTCGGCCTGGTGGCTGGCGCGGGGCGACTCGGCCCTGGCGACGCTGCTGCACCTGGCCGTCGCGTCGGTCGGTGAGTTCTGGGCCGCGTTGCTCATCGTGGCGGGCGTGCCGATCGAGCCGGGCACCGCCTGCCGTCCGGCTTCCTGGGACGGCCCCGTGCCGCGCCGGCGACTGCTGGTGGCGGCGAGCGTCTCCCGGCGTGGCCCGCCGGTCCTCTCCTCCGTTCACTGACCGGGCGTTCACGCCCGCCGTCGGGCCGTGGCCGGTTCCGCGGTCTTCCTCGCGTGCCCGTGCCCTCCGTGGCCGCACGCTTTTTCGAACTGTCTCGCGAGACGTCGTGTGCCTGCCGGCGCGCGCTCTCGCAGAACGGAGAGACGCTTCATGACCTCCTCCCTCGACGTCCCGCCCCAGCCGGTGACGGACCCGGCCGGATCGCGCCGGTCGAACTGGGCGGCTCTGCGCCCCCTCGTGCTGCGGCTGCACTTCTACGCCGGGCTCCTCGTGGCGCCCTTCCTCCTGGTCGCCGCGGCCACCGGCCTGCTGTACGCGGCCTCGTTCCCGATCGAGAAGATCGTCTACCGGCACGAGCTGACCGCGCCCGCCGGGCAGTCCCGGATCCCTCTCGCCCAGCAGGTCGCGGCTGCCCAGGCGGCGCAGCCCGAGGGCAAGGTCAGCGCCGTACAGCCCGGCGCGGAGGCCGGCCAGACCACGAGGGTGCTGCTCGACGTGCCCGGACTGGCCGAGAGCACCAAGATGGCCGTCTTCGTCGACCCGTACACCGCCCAGGTGCGCGGCTCGCTGGAGAGTTACGGCAGCTCCGGCGCGCTGCCCGTACGGGCCTGGATCTCCCACCTGCACCGCCACCTCCACCTGGGGGAGCCCGGCCGGATCTACAGCGAGCTGGCGGCGAGCTGGCTGTGGGTGGTGGCCCTCGGCGGCCTGCTGCTCTGGGTCACCAGGCGCCGCCGCCAGAAGCGCCGGCTGATCCTGCCCGAGCGCGGCGCCGCGGGCGGGCGGCGCACCCTGTCCTGGCACGGCTCGGTCGGGCTGTGGGTGGTGCTGGGCCTGTTCTTCCTGTCGGCCACCGGCCTGACCTGGTCGAAGTACGCCGGGGCGAACGTCGATGAGCTGCGCTCCGCCCTGGGCTGGTCGACCCCGTCGATCGCCACGTCGGCCGGCGACCACGCCGCCCACACCCCCGGCGGGCCCCGGCAGGAGGCCGCCTCCGCGCTGAGTGTGGACCGAGTCGCCCAGGCGGCGGCGGGCAAGGGGCTGTCCGGCCCGCTGGAGATCGCCTGGCCGGCGGAGGCCGGCGCGCCCTACGTGATCAAGGAGATCGACAAGCAGTGGCCGGCGCGCCTGGACCAGGTGACGGTCGACGCCACCACCGGCCAGGTGGCCGCCGAGCTGCGCTTCGCCGACTACCCGATGGCCGCCAAGCTGACCCGCTGGGGCATCGACGCCCACATGGGGCTGCTGTTCGGCCTGGCGAACCAGATCGTGCTCATGGCGGTGGCCGCCGGGCTCATCACGCTGATCGTGCTCGGCTACCGGATGTGGTGGCGGCGCCGCCCCACCGGCGGGCCGGCGCGCGGCGGGTGGCGGCAGGTGAACCGGGTGTCGCTGGCCGTTCTGGCGCTGGCCGCCGTCGGCGTGGGTGTCTTCCTGCCGCTGCTGGGGATCTCCCTGGTGGCGTTCCTCCTGGTGGACGTCCTCGTCATGAGAGCCCGGTAGGCCGGCGGGCGTCGACCACGAGCGCGACGGCCAGGCCGGTGGCGGCCAGGGCGAGCGCGGGCACGACGGCGAGGCGGGGCTCCGCGACCAGCAGCGGCGTCGCCTCGCTCACCATCCCGCCCCAGTCGGTGTCGGGCGGTGGCAGCCCGACACCGAGGAAGCTGAGGGAGGTGACCGTGACCAGCGCCCTGGCGAAGTCCGCGGTGGCGACGGTCAGGACGGCGCCCGCGATGTGCGGGCCGATCGTCCGCCGGAGCAGGTAGAGCCGGGACGCGCCGATGGCCCGCACGGCCAGGACGTGATCCGAGCCGGCCACCCGCCGGGTCGCCGTACGGGCGACGAGAGCGCAGTTCACCCAGCCGAGCGGCACCAGGGCGGCCAGGACGGTGACGTACCCGGGCCGCAGCACACCGGCCAGCGCGAGCGCCAGCGTGAGACCGGGCAGGGCGAGCGCGACCGTGGCGGCGAAGCGCAGCAGCCGGTCGGCCGTCTCCCCGGCCAGCCCGGCGGCGGCGCCCAGCACCGTGCCGAGCGCCGTCGTGGCCGCGGTGACGGCGAGCGCGACCAGCAGGGACGTGCGCCCGGCCGCCGCCGTCCTGGTGAGCAGGTCGCGCCCGAGCTGGTCGGTCCCGAGCCAGTGCGCCCCGCCGGGCGGCAACAGGGCGCGCCCCAGGTCGGGCACGACCGGATCGTGCCCCGACAGCAGCGGCGTGACCAGGCAGAACAGCACGATCGCGGCCAGTGCCGCGCGGCTCCTCATCGGCGGCGCACCCGGGGATCGCAGGCCGCCAGGCAGAGCTCGGTCAGAGCCAGGACCAGGACGGTCGCGACCCCGGCGACCAGCACGTACGCCTGCACGATCGGCAGGTCCCGCTGCCTGATCGCCGTCACCGCGAGCTGCCCCACCCCCGGCCAGGAGAACAGCGTCTCCACCACCACCGCCCCCGCCAGCAGTTCGGCGAGCACCATGCCCGCCGCCGTGAGGGCGTTCGGCGCGGCCAGCCGCAGGGCGTGCACCATGACCGTGCGGCGGCGGCGCAGCCCCTTGGCGGTGGCGAGCTTGACGAAGGGCAGCCGCGAGGAGCCGGCGAGGTCGGCCCGCAGCAGCCGCAGCAGCGTCGCGGCGCCGGCCAGGCCGAGGGTGAGGGCGGGCAGCACCACCGCGCCGGGACCGACGTCGCCGCCCGTGGGCAGCGCGCGCAGGCCCACCGCCACCACGCCGATCAGCACGATGCCGACCACGTACGGCGGGACGCCCGCCATCGCCACCGTCACGAGCGCGATGGCGCGGCTGCCGGGCGCGCGCGGCCTGAGCGCGACCCGGACGGCGGCGACCCCGGAGAGCACCACCGCCACCAGTGCCGCCGCCCCCGCCAGCCGCAGCGTCGCGGGGAGCCGCGCGAGGAGCTCGCCGATCACCGGCGACCTGTCGGCCCAGGAGCGGCCGAGGTCGCCCCGCAGGACGCCGGACAGCCAGCGCAGGTAGCGGGTGAACAGCGGCTGGTCGAGGCCGAACTCGGCGCGCAGCGCCACGACGCCGGCCGCCGTCGGCTGGACGCCGCCCCGGCGCAGGATCTCCTCGGCCGGGTCGCCGGGGGCGAGCGAGGTCAGCAGGAAGACCAGCACCGACAGGGTCAGCAGCGTGAACAGCAGCTCCGTGCCCCGCCGCAGGACGACGCCCGTCATCGCACCGGTGCGAGCTTGCCCAGGTCGACCACGTACGCCGCGTTCTGGCGCACCCCGCCGACCTTGCCGGTCGTCACAATGGGATTGTCCTGGTACGCCAGCGGGATCATCGGGCGATCGGCGGCGAGCAGCCGCTGGATCCGGTGGTACAGGTCGCGGCGGGCGGCCCGGTCCGTCTCCGCCGCCGCCCGGTCGACCAACTCGTCGAACGCGGGATTGCGGTAACCGAGCCCGCGTTCGACGTTCCACGAGGCGTCGGAGCGCAGGAACCGCCGGAACAGGTAGTCGGCGTCACCGTTGGGCACGCTGTACGCGCTCAGGAAGAGGTCGTAGTCCCCGGCCTCCATCACCGCCTTGGTCGCCTCGGCCACGGTCACCTTCGCGGGCAGGCCCGCCTGCTCCAGGGCCGCGCGCAGCACCTCGGCGATGTCGGTGTAGGGGAACTGGCCGGTCTCGGCCGAGGAGATCAGGATGGTGACCGGCTCGGCGGGCGCCCCCGCCGCGGCGACCAGCTCGCGGGCCCTGACCGGGTCGTACGCCGTGGCCAGGCCGGGAACGGCGAGGTCGCCGAAGACCGGCGACAGGAACCCCGCGCCCGCCGTCGCCGTCCCGGCCAGCAGCGTGCCGGCGATGCTCCGCCGGTCGATCGCCAGGTCGGCCGCCTCACGCAGCCGGGCGTCGGAGAACGGCCCGCGAGAGGCGTTGAAGGTCAGGTAGTGCGTCAGCACCGAGGGGCTGCGCACCACCCGGAAGCCGCCGTCACCGGCCACCGCGGCGACCTGTCCCGGCAGCAGCGCGCCCTTGTCGATCAGCCCGTCGACCTCGCCGGCCCGCAACGCCGCCACCCGGGCGTTGGCGTCCGGGATCACCCTGACCTCGACCGTCTCGTACGCGGGCGCGCCGCCGTGGTGGTGCGGGTTGGCGGCGAGCACCGCCCGCTGCCCCTTGACCCAGTCCACCAGCGTGTACGGCCCCGTGCCCACCGGCTTGCCGGCGAAGTCGCCCGAGGCGGTGAAGGCCGCCGGCGACTGCACCATGCTGGAGAAGCCCGCCAGCCTGCCCGGCAGGTCGGCCACGGGCTCGTCCAGCACGAACGTCACCTTGCCGCCCTCGGCGCGCACGTCCGCGACCTTCCCGTACGCCCCCTCCATACCGGCGTCGAGGCTGAAGAACGCCGACTGGCGCGGCGCGATCCGCAGGAACCGCTTGATGCCGGCGACCACCGACTCGGCGGTCAGGGCCGTGCCGTCGCTGAAGCGCACGCCGTCGCGCAGGGCGAACGTCCACCGCCGCCCGCGCTCGGCGCTCGCCCAGGAGACGGCCAGCGCGGGCACGGGCCGTAACCGGTCGTCCACGGTCACCAGCGGCTCCCACACCCCTAAGGTCTGGTGCGTGTAGTACGGGTCCCGCGGGCCGGCGACGAGGTCACGCGGAGCCGCCAGGATGAGCCGTCCGTCCTCCCGTCCGGCCGGTTCCCGGCCTCCGCAGCCCGTGAGGATCGTGCCCAGGAGCACGGCCAGCAGGATCGTCGCTCGTCTTCGCAACCCGGTCTCCCGTCGATGTCCCGGCACTCTGCCGCAAACGGTAACCGTGTTCAAAGTGCTTGAGGAGATGGGCCGTCGTTCCGGTTGCTGATCCGGTTCCTAAGATGCGGACATGCCTGAGATATTCCGATATGCCCTGGAGCCGGACGACGATCAGATGCACGCGATGGGCCTGGCGGCGCTCTCCCTGGTCGAGGGCTATGTCCGCGACCTTCCCCAGCGGCCGGCCTTCGACCTCGACGGCGCCCTCGACCTGGCCGCCCGGCTCCGCGAGCCGGCTCCCGAGCACGGCACCCCCTGGCCCGACCTGCTGCGGACGGTGGCCGCGGCGGCCGCCGCCGGCGCCGCCAGCGCGGGGCCGGGCTACCTCGCCTACGTCCCCGGCGGCGGTCTGTACGCCGCCGCGCTCGCTGATCTCCTGGCCGCGGCGCTGAACAAATACGTGTCGGTGTGGAATCTCGCGCCCGCCTGCGCCCAGATCGAGGCGACCGCGATTCGCTGGCTCTGCGACCTGTTCGGCTATCCGCCGCGGGCAAGGGGCATTCTCACCTCCGGCGGCTCACTGGCCAACTTCTCGGCCATCGTCACCGCCCGTACCGCGCTGCTGGGGGAGCGGTTCCTCGACGGCATCCTCTACGTCACCGACCAGACCCACGCCTCCTCGGCCAAGGCCGCCCTCCTGGCCGGGTTCCCGCGCGCCAACGTACGGACGGTGCCGACGCTCGCGGACCTCGCCATGGATCCGCGCGCGCTGGCCCGCATGATCGAGGACGACCGCGCGGCCGGACTGCGGCCGTTCCTGGTCATCGGCAGCGCCGGGACGACGAACACCGGCATCGTGGACCCGCTGACCGTGCTGGCCGACCTGGCCCGCGTGGAAGGGCTCTGGTTCCACGTCGACGCCGCCTACGGCGGCCCGTTCCAGCTCACCGAGCGCGGCCGGGACCTGCTGCGCGGCATCGAGCGGGCCGACTCGATCACGCTCGACCCGCACAAGGCGATGTTCCTGCCGTACGGGACCGGCGCGCTGCTCGTCCGCGACGGGCCGCTGCTGCGCCAGGCGCACCACTTCGACGCCCACTACCTACAGGATCTGGGGGCGGAGGAGGAGATCCCCAACTTCACCGAATACTCCCCGGAGCTGACACGCGACTTCCGCGGCCTGCGCCTGTGGCTGCCCGTGAAACTGCACGGCCTCGAAGCCTTCCGCCAGGCACTCGACGAGAAACTGGATCTGGCCCGCCTGGCCCACGCGGAGCTGGTGGAATCCGGCTTCGACGTCCCCTGGCGGCCCCAGCTCACCACCGTGGCGTTCCGCTGGATCCCGGAGGACGGCGACGCGGACGCCTTCAACGCCCGGCTGCTGCGGCACGTCAACGCCGGGGGCCGCGTGCTGCTGTCCAGCACGATGATCGGCGGCGCGTACATGCTCCGGTTGTGCGTCGTCAGTCACCGGACCCACCGGGACCGGGTGGAGGAGGCCGTCGCGGCCATCCGGGTCGCCCTCCACGACTGCCTGGACGGCGTCACGAGACCCTCATGACTCCGGCCAGTACGGACCCGACCGGCGGGCGGCGGCCACGATGGCCGCGCCGTCGAGTCGGTGACGCTCAGCCCGATTCTTCCTGCTCTGAAGGAGGCTTGAAGAACATATTCTCACCTTACGGAACCGCGACCGTTCTGCGGCGCCGCGGCGTCTTCTCCTTCATGAGAGGTTGACCATGACCCGACGGTCTCCTGCGGCGAGCACCGCCTTCGGGCCCATCGCCATCGTGGCGGTGGAGCAGAAGGTTCCCGGCGAGCGGCGCATCGTCAGCGACGACATGGCCTTCCGCATGCTGCCGGGCTCCGTGCGCCCGATCGTGCACGCGGCCGCGTGGCGGCCCGTGCGCGAGTGGCTCGTCTCCATGAGCGACCGGCAGGGGCCGGGCGTGTGGGGCGGGATCCTGTGCCGCAAGCGCTACGTCGACGAGAAGGTGGCCGACGCCATGGCCGCCGGCGTCGAGCAACTCGTCGTCCTCGGCGCCGGCCTCGACACCCTCGCCTGCCGGACGCCGGGGGCCGCCGCGTTCGAGGTGGATCTGCCGGTCAACTCCGCCTACAAGCGCCGCCGCCTCGAGGAACTGTACGGCGGGGTGCCCGGCCACGTCCGGCTGGTGGCGGCCGACCTCCAGGCGGACGACCTCGGCGCCGCCCTGACGGCGGCCGGGTTCCGGCTGGACCAGCCGGTCCTGGTGCTCCTGGAAGGCGTGACCCCCTATCTGACCGAGGACGGCGTCCGTAGGATCCTCGCGTTCCTGGCCAAGACGGCCACCGGCAGCCGCCTGCTCTTCACCTACATCCGGCAGGACTTCATCGACGGCTCCGCGCGGTACGGCATGGGCCAGCAGGTCTACCGGCGCTACGTGATCCAGCGCATCTGGCGTTTCGGGCTCGCCGACGGCGACGTCGGCCCTTTGCTGGCGGAATACGGCTGGCGTGAGCGCGAACAGGTCGGCGCCGCCGAATATCGCGCCCGCTATCTCGAACCTCTCGGCCGCCCGATGCGCGTGATGGAGATCGAGCGGTTCGTCGAGGCCGAGAAGGCGTAGCCCGGCCCTTTTCACGGCCCTTTCGCGGTCCTTTGGCGGCCCTCAGTAGCGGACCGGGCTCTGCGTCAGCGGCGGGTAGACGGTGGACGGCTCACCGTCCACCGTGGCTCCGGCGAACTGCAGCATCGCGCGCTGCGCGCCGTGCATCGGCGCCGGGTAGTTCAGCGCCGGGGCCGACACCTCGTCCAGCAGCCGGAGGTGCTCCGGGCCGAGGACGACGTCCAGGGCGGAGAGGTTGTCCTCCAGGTGCTCGACGCGCCTGGCGCCGAGGATGGGCACGACGGTGCCCGCGCGGGCGCGCAGCCAGGCCAGCGCCACCGCCGCGGACGTGGTGCCGAGCTGCTCGGCGACCGTGGCGACGGCGTCGATGACCGTGAACTCGTCCTCGTCGGGGCCGCCGACGAAGGCCGTACGGGCGGAGTCGGTGACCTGGGCGCCGCGCCGGTACTTGCCCGACAGGAAACCGTTTCTCAGCGGGCTCCAGGGAACCAGGGCCAGACCCTGGTCGAGCGCGAGCGGCGCCAGCTCGCCCTCGACGGTGCGGGCCAGCAGCGAATACTCGACCTGCAGCGCGATCAGCGGCGTCCAGCCCTTCAGCAGCGCCATCGTCTGCGCCTGGGCGGTCACCCAGGCCGGGGTGTTGGAGAACCCGACGTAACGGATCTTGCCGGCCCGGACCAGGTCGTCGAGAGTGCGCATCGTCTCCTCGATCGGGGTGTGCCGGTCCCAGTTGTGCAGCCAGTACAGGTCCAGATAGTCGGTACGCAGGCGGCGCAGCGTCTCGTCCAACTGGGCGATGATCGACGAGCGGCCCGCGCCGCCGCCGTTCGGGTCGCCGGGGAAGAGGTTGCCGAAGAACTTCGACGCCAGCACGACGCGCTGCCGCCGGCCGGGGCGGGCGGCGAACCAGTCGCCGAGGATCTTCTCGGAGTGGCCGTTGGTGTAGAAGTTCGCGGTGTCGACGAAGTTCCCGCCCAGGTCGAGGTACGTCGCCAGGATCTTCTCCGACTCCGCCACGCTGCAGCCCGCGCCTCCCGGGTCCTGCCCGAAGGTCATGGCGCCGAGCGCGAACGGGCTGACCCGCAGCCCCGACCGGCCGAGCGTGACGTAGTGATCGAGCGGCATGATCGCCCCTTTGGTGTGGTGCCGGAATGGTCTCCACCATGCAACCGCGAGCCGGGTGCCCGAGGGTAGACCGATCCGCCCGCAGGCTTGCACGATCCTGCCGACTTCGCCTGGATCGGGCTTGCCACGGCGAGGTCGCCGATGGTTTCGTGAAGGGTGCGCACCTCGTACCTCGAAGAGCTCCGCGGCCTGATCGCCGCCCATGCCCGGCCCGACCTGCGGACGTCGATCGGCTCGCTGCTGCTGTCACGGGTGCCGACGTCGGAGCCGGACTACTCGCTGACCGAGCCGCTGCTGGTCGTCATGGCGCAGGGCGGCAAACGGCTGCTGCTCGGCGACCGGGTGTACGAGTACCGGGCGGGGGAGTGCCTCGTGGTCACCGCCGACCTGCCCGTCACCGGCCACTTCGTCGGCGCCACCCCGAAGGTCCCGGCCCTGGGCGTGGGGCTGGTGCTGCGCCCGGCCGCCATCGCCCCGCTCCTGCTGGAGACGCCGGTCGAGCGATGGTCCCGGACCACGGCCGGGCCGCCCGCGATCGCCACCGGCGCGGCCGGGCCCGAGTTGCTCGATCCTGTCGTACGGCTTGTGCGGCTGCTCGACCATCCCGCCGACGCGCCCGTGCTCGCCCCGCTGGCCGAGCGGGAGATCCTCTGGCGGCTGCTCACCGGACCGCACGGCGGCATGATCCGCCAGATCGGCCTGGCCGACAGCAGCCTGACGCACGTCAGCCGGGTGATCGGCTGGATCCGCGACCACTACGCCGAGCCGATGCGGATCGAGGATCTGGCCCGGCTGGCGGGCATGAGCCCGTCGGCGTTCCACCGGCACTTCCGCGCGGTCACGGCGATGAGCCCGCTGCAGTTCCAGAAACGCCTCCGGCTCCAGGAGGCCCGCGCGCTGCTCATCGCCCGTCCCGACGACGTCGCCGGGGCCGGGCATCTGGTCGGCTACGACAGCCCTTCGCAGTTCAACCGCGAATACCGCCGCCTCTTCGGCGCCCCACCCGGCCAGGACGCCGCCCGCCTCCGCACCACCCCCACCCCACCCCCCGACCGCCACCTCCCCTGACCACCCTTCATCGCCCGAGGGCGGCCACCCCGACGGTTGCATGGAGAGGCCCCGCGCCTCCGCGATTGGCCCGGGGCGACGGTTGGGCGGGAACCCGGGAACCCGGGGAAGTGGGGAAGGGGGGCTTGACCGGCGCGGTCCGTCCGGGGTGTGGGAGGGGTGGGGGTCAGTGGACGATGCGGGTGCGGGCTCGGAGGAGGGCGGTCACGATGTGGCGTTCGCGGTCGGCGTCGAGGCGGACGACGGGGATCGAGCAGCTCAGCGCCTCGGTCGGCGGCGAGCTGAAGTCGAGGGCGACGGCGAAGCAGCGCAGGCCGATGGTCGACTCCTGTTCGTCGACGGCGTGGCCGCGACGCCGGATCTCCTCCAGTTCGGCGCGCAGCGCCGCCCGGTCGGTGAAGGTGTGGACCGTACGCGGCGTCAGCGTCTCGGGCAGGAGCTGGTCGACCTCGTCCCAGGGATGCCCGGCGAGGATCGCCTTGCCGAGGCCCGTCGCCCATGAGGGCAGCCGCCGGCCGGGCCGGGAGACGACGGCGAGGGAGTGCCGGGAGATGTTCGTGGCGAGGTAGACGATCTCCGCGCCGTCGAGGCGGGCCAGGTGCACGGTCTCGCCCAGCTCGATGTTCAGTTCGTTCATCACCGGCTGTGCCCGCTGGACGACGTCGTCATGCTCGACGTACGAAGCCCCGGCGCGCAGCGCGCGCAGGCCGATCCGGTAGCGGCCGGCGTTGTCGGCGTCGATCCAGCCCGTGTTCACCAGCGTGGTGAGCAGCGCGTACGCGCTGGCGCGGGGCAGTTTCAGATCGGCGCTCACCTCCCGCAGCGAGCACGCGTGATCGGCGGAGCTGAGGTATTCGAGCACGGCGATGGTGCGCTCGGCCGACTTGACGCTGCGTACGCCCCCTCCGGCCTCCGTGGGCTCGGGCGATGGGTCCGGGCCATGGTGCGTCATCGACCACCTCTTGACGTTTGTTGAAACCCCGACTTAATGTCTCGGCTACAAATATAGACACTGTCTCCATATGTAGACAAGAGGTTGTTGTTCTTGGTACCCCCCGCAATATCCCGCCTCACCGGTTCCCTGTCTGGTCTGCTCGCCTTCCCCGTCACTCCGTTCACGGAGTCCGGGGACGTGAACCTGCCCCGGCTCAGGACCCACCTCTCCGACGTCCTTACGGCGAAGCCCAGCGCGATCTTCATCGCGTGCGGCACCGGCGAGCTGGCCTCGCTGACCGCCACCGAGCACCAGGCGGTGGTCGGGGCCGCGGTCGAGCAGGTGGCCGGGGCCGTTCCGGTGCTGGCGGGGGTCGGCGGCGGCACCCGGACCGCCGCGGAGTTCGCCCGTGCCGCGCAGGCCGCGGGCGCCGACGGCCTGCTGGCGCTCCCGCCGTACCTCCAGGTCGGGCCGCCGGCCGGGCTGGTCGAGCACTACCGGCAGGTGGCCGCCGCCACCGACCTGGGCGTGATCCTCTACCAGCGCGGCACGGCGATCTTCTCCCCGGCGGCGGTCGCCGAGCTGGCCGAGGTGGACAACATCGTCGCGCTGAAGGACGGACACGGCGACATGGAGCTGCTCCAGCTCATCAACACCGCCACCGCGGGACGGCTCCCGCTGCTGAACGGCATGCCGACGGCCGAGGTCTTCGCCCGCGCCTACGCCGGGCTCGGCGCCCGCGCCTACTCGTCGGCGGCGCTGGCCTTCGTCCCGGAGGTCGCCGTCGCGTTCTTCCAGGCGTTCGAGAGCGGAGACGAGGCGACGCAGGAACTCCTGCTGCGCGAGTTCTACGCGCCGCTCGCCGACCTGCGCACGTCGACCCCCGGGTACGCCGTCTCCCTCGTCAAGGCCGGCCTGGACCTGCGCGGACGCTCCGCCGGGCCCGTCCGATCACCGCTGGCGGAGCTCACCCCCGAGCACCGCGAGCAACTCTCCCGCATCATCGACCGCGGCCTGGCCGCGCTCAACGCGACGCCTGTCGCATAGCACCTTGCCTGCCCGCTCCCGGGGCAGGCGATTTCGGAGGAATCATGATGACCACCCCCCGCCGCCGGCAGGCGGCCTCCGCCCTCCTGGCGCTCGGCGCCATGCTGTCGGCCGGCGCCTGCTCGGTCGCCAACAGCGGCCCGGAGCCCTCGTCGGGCGGATCGAGCGCCGCGAGCACCGTACGCATCGTGCTGCCGGAGGAGCCTCCGACGCTGGAGCCGTGCGACGCCTCTCTCACCGCGACCGGGCGTGTCACCCGGGCCAACATCACCGAGGCGCTCACGGAGCGGGACCCGAGCAGCGGTCAGCTCCAGCCGGCGCTGGCCACGGAGTGGAAGCAGGACTCGCCGACCGAGTGGACCTTCACTCTGCGCAAGGACGTGAAGTTCCACGACGGCACCGCGTTCGACGCCAAGGCGGCCGCCTTCTCCATCGAGCGCACCGTCGGCTCCAAGATCGACTGCAACGTCAACGGCTACGTCTTCGGCGGCACCAAGCTCACCGTGACGGCCCCGGACGCCACGACCCTCAAGGTGGAGACGGCCAAGCCGGACCCGATCCTGCCGCTGCGGCTGTCGTTCGTCGAGATCGTGCCGACCACGACGAACGCGACCGCCAAGGTACGCGAGCCCGTCGGCACCGGCCCGTACAAGATCGCCAAGTGGGACGCCGGCCGCAGCCTGCGCCTGGAGAAGTTCGCCGGCTACTGGGGCAAGGCGCCGGAGTTCGCGGCGGCCGAGTACGTCTGGCGCGCCGAGGGCAGCATCCGCGCGGCCATGGTCAAGAGCGACGAGGCCGACATCGCGGTGGGTCTGGCCCCCGAGGACGGCGCCGGCGACTCCGCCGTGCAGTTCCCCAACAACGAGACCTCCTACCTGCGCATCGACGCCACCAAGCCGCCGCTCGACGACGTGCGCGTCCGCCAGGCGATCAACTACGCCATCGACAAGGAAGGGCTCGTCGCGTCGGTGTTCGCCGGGCTCGGCAAGTCGGCGGGGCAGATCGTCCCGGCCGGCGTGACCGGTCACAGCTCGGCCATCCAGCCCTGGCCGTACGACATGGCGCAGGCCAAGAAGCTGATCGCGGAGGCCAAGGCCGACGGCGTTGCCACCGGCACCGCCATCACGATCATCGGCCGCAACGGCATCTACCCCAAGGCCGCCGAGTCGATGGAGGTCGTGCAGAACTCGCTGATGGAGGCCGGGCTCTCGGTCAAGATCCAGATGCTCGACGTGAACGCGTGGCTGGAATACCTGCTGGCCCCGTTCCCCAAGGACGCCGGCCCCACCCTGCTGCAGGCCCAGCACGGCAACCAGGCCGGTGACGCAGCCTTCACGATGGGCCAGATCTACGGCAGCAAGGGCGCGCAGAGCAGCTACGGCACCAAGGAGCTGGACGAGCTGATCTCCGCCGCCGAGCAGGCCTCGGGAGAGGAGCGCCAGACGGCGTTCGCCAAGGCCCTGGAGTACCAGAACAAGGAGGTCGTCCGTGACGCGGTCCTCGCGCACATGACCGGCATCCTCGCGCTGTCGAAGAAGGTCTCCTACAAGCCCGACGCCGCCACGAACGACGAGATGCGTCTCGTCGACATCCACCCGGCCGGCTGAGAGGGGCGAGCGTGCTGACCTTCCTGCGGCGTCGCATCACCTCGAGTGCGATCCCGCTGGTCGTCGTGATCCTGGGCGTGTTCTACCTGGCACGCCTCACCGGCGATCCGGCGAATCTCTACCTTCCGCTCAGCGCCACCCCGGAGATGCGGGCGGAGTTCGCCGCCCGGCACGGGTTCGACCAGCCGCTGCTGGTCCAGTTCGGCGACTACCTGGCCCAGGTGTTCCGGCTGGACTTCGGCGAGTCGCTGCGCACCGCCGAACCGGCCGCCGACGCGGTGCTGCGGGCCTTCCCGGCCACGCTGCAACTGGCGGGCGCCACGATGATCCTGGCGATCCTCGGCGCGATCGTCGTCGGGAGCTGGGCGGCCTACCGCCCGAACTCCCTGGCCGACCGGGTCGCCAGCTTCACCTCGACGACCGCCGCCAGCATGCCGGACTTCTGGTTCGCCATCATGGGCGTGCTGGTCTTCGCCGTCGCCCTCGGCTGGCTGCCCACCTCGGGCACCGAGGGCGCGGCGGCGTGGGTGCTGCCGGTGCTCACGCTGCTGATCCGGCCGTTCGGCGTGCTCGTGCAGGTGGTGCGCGGGGCGATGGTCACGGCGCTGTCGGCGCCGTACATCAAGGTCGCCAGGAGCAAGGGGGCGGGGGAGCTGCGGGTGGTCTTCGGCCACGCGCTGCGCAACGCCGCGCCCCCGGCGCTCACCGTGGCCGGCGACCTCACGGTCGGGCTGGTCAACGGCGCGGTGGTCGTCGAGACCATCTTCGGCTGGCCGGGCATCGGCAAGCTGATGATCACCTCGATCCTGCAGCGCGACTTCGCGGTGCTGCAGGCCGCGGTCCTGGTGACCGCGATCACCATCTTCGCGCTCAACATCATCATCGACGCCTGTTACGCGCTCCTGGACTCCCGCGTACGCCAGGGGGTGACCGCATGACCCTTGTAGAGACCCCCGCCCCCGCCCGGCGCGTCACCTGGTGGCACCTGCTGCTGCGGGACAAGTTCGCCTGCCTGGCGGTCGTGATCCTGGTCGTCGTGGCCGCCTCCGCCGTCATCGGGCCGATGCTGCTCGGCGAGCTGGCCACCAAGCAGAACCTGCGCGCGGTCAACCGGCCGCCGTTCAGCCTCGACGACGGCGTGGCGTTCCTGCTCGGCAGCGACTCGCTCGGCCGCAGCGTGCTCGCCCGGCTCATCGTGGCCAGCCGCACGACGCTCTCCGTCGCCGTACCGGCCGTGGTGATCTCCCTGGTCGTCGGCTCGGTCTGGGGGATGTGGGCCGGGTATCACCGGGGCTGGCGCGAGAACCTCTCCATGCGCGTCGCCGACGTCATCCTCAGCTTCCCGTCGCTGCTGCTGGCCGTCGTCGTGCTGTACGTCTTCTCGCCCAGCGCCGGGAACATCATCCTGGTCCTGGCGATCGCGCGGATCCCCATCTACCTGCGCGCCGCGCGGGCGGAGTCGGCCGAGCTGCAGAGCCGGCTGTTCGTGGACGCGGCCCGCACGTTCGGGGCCAAGAGCTGGGCGATCATCGGCCGGCACGTGGCGCCGACGGTGCTGCCCACGCTGTTCACCGTCGCGACCCTGGACTTCTGCTTCGTGATGCTGACCGAGTCGTCGCTGAGCTTCCTCGGCATCGGCATCCAGCCGCCGGACATGAGCTGGGGCCTGATGGTCGCCCAAGGGCGGCAGGTCCTGCAGAGCGCCTGGTGGATCGCGGTCTTCCCGGGGCTCGCCATCGTGGTGACCACGGTCTCGGCGACCGTGCTCGCGTCGTGGGCGCGCCTGGCCATGGATCCCGGCCAGCGGTGGCGGCTCACCCTGCCCCGCTCGCAACGCAAGAACAAGGAGGTGAAGCCGTGACCCCCGCGCTGGAGGTGGATCGGCTGGCGGTCGACATCCGCACCCCCTCGGGAACGGTCCGCGCCGTGCGCGAGGTCAGCTTCTCCGTCCAGTCGGGCGAGACCCTGGCGCTCCTGGGCGAGTCGGGCTGCGGCAAGAGCATGACGGCGCAGGCCATCGTCGGGCTCCTCGACCCGGTGGCCCACGTGGCGGGCGGCGCCGTACGCCTCGAGGGGACCGACCTCCTGACCCTGTCGCCGGCGCAGCGCCGCAAGCTCGCCGGTCCGGGCCTGGCCATCGTGTTCCAGGACGCGCTCACCGCGCTGAACCCCGTCCAGACGGTCGGGGCCCAGCTCGCCGAGCCGTTCCGGATCCACGAGCGGCTCTCGCGCCGCGCCGCGCGGGAGCGGGCCGTCGAGCTGATGGAGCGGGTCGGCATCCCCGAGCCGCGCGCCCGCGTCGGGGCCTACCCGCACCAGTTCTCCGGCGGCATGCGCCAGCGGCTGCTCATCGCGCTGGCGATGGCCCTGCGGCCGAAGGTGCTGCTCGCGGACGAGCCCACCACCGCGCTCGACGTCACCGTGCAGGCCCAGATCATGGAGCTGCTGCGCGAGCTGCGGACCGAGCAGCAGACCGCGCTGATCCTCATCACCCATGACCTCGCGGTCGTGGCCGAGGAGGCCGACCACGTGGCCGTCATGTACGCGGGCGGCATCGTCGAGACGGGCCGGGTGGCGGACGTGTTCGCGCGGCCCCGCCATCCGTACACGCGGGGGCTGCTGGACTCGGTGCCCGCCGAGGTCGAGCGCGGCGCCACCCTGAAGTCCATCCCGGGCAGCCCGCCCGACCTGCACTCGGTGCCCTCGGGGTGCGCCTTCCGGGCGCGCTGCCCGATGGCCACCGACGTGTGCGCGGAGCGGAGCCCGGCCCTCACCGAGTCCGGACCCGGACGCCTGTCCGCCTGCCACCACTGGAAGGAGCTGGCCGATGACTGAGCCCGCCACGGTTCCGCTGCTCGACGTGGCGGGGGTGAGCAAGACCTTCCACGTGTCCGGCCGGGGCCGCCTGCGCGCGCTGGACGGCGTCGACCTGCGCCTGGGGCACGGTGAGACGCTCGGCCTGGTGGGGGAGTCCGGCTGCGGCAAGTCGACGCTCGCCCGGGTGCTGCTCATGCTGGAGCGCCCGGACCAGGGCCACGTCAGGTTCGAGGGCACCGACCCGTTCGGGCTGCGCGGCAAGGAGCTGCTCAGATGGCGCCGCCGGGTCCAGATGGTGTTCCAGGACCCATTCGCGTCGCTGAACGCCCGGCTGTGCGCCGAGGACATCGTCGCCGAGCCGTGGCGGACGCACCGCGACCTCGTGCCGGTGAAGGAGCGTGGCAAGCGGGTCGCCGAGCTCCTGGAGATGGTCGGGCTGCGGGCGGGGGACGCCCGCCGGTACCCGCAGGAGTTCTCCGGCGGGCAGCGGCAGCGGCTGGGGATCGCCCGCGCGCTCGCCCTCGAACCCGACGTCATCGTGTGCGACGAGCCCGTGTCGGCGCTCGACCTGTCCGTCCAGGCTCAGGTGCTCAACCTGCTCACCGACCTGCAGGCCAGGCTCGGCGTGTCGTACGTGTTCATCTCCCACGACCTGTCCGTGGTCCGCCACGTCGCCGACCGGGTCTCGGTCATGTACCTCGGCAAGATCGTCGAGACCGGGCCGACGCGGCAGGTGTTCGACCATCCGCGGCATCCGTACACCGCGGCGCTGATGTCCGCGGCGCCCGTGCTGGACGTCACCCCGGGGCCGCGGCGGGAGCGGATCCTGCTCAAGGGCGAGGTGCCCTCGCCGCTGGACCCGCCGTCGGGCTGCCGGTTCCGTACCCGCTGCTGGAAGGCGGAGGACACGTGCGCCCACGGGGTGCCGCCCCTGGAGCCGTCCGACGGCGCGCCGCTGCACGCCGCGGCCTGCCACTTCCCGCTCCAGGAGGTGGCCGGGCCGCGGTGACGCCGGCGGTCAGGGGCGGATGGCGCCGAGCAGCCGGGTGCGCCAGTAGTCGTCGAGGCTGACGACCTTGATGATGTCGCCGGTCTGAGGGGCGTGCACCATCTTGCCGTTGCCGGCGTACATGCCCATGTGGCCGAGCCCCTTGCTGAACAGCAGGTCGCCCGGCTGTAAGGCGGTCAGCGGCACGCGGCGGCTCGACCCCCACGCCCACTGGGTCCAGGTGGTGCGGGGGAGCGAGACGCCGGCGGCGCGCCAGGCGGCCTGGGTCAGGCCGGAGCAGTCGTAGGAGCCCGGGCCGGTGCCGCCGTACCGGTAGGGCTTGCCGACCTGGGCGAAGGCGAACTGGAGCGCGCTGCGGGCGTTGCCGGAGGCCGGGCCGGTGTAGGTGATGCCGGGGCTGTTGGGGTCGCCCGACTTGAAGGCGTTCAGGCGGCGCAGGAGCTTGGTCTGCTCGCGGACCAGTTTGTCCACCTTCGCCTTCTCGCCGCGGACCTTGTCGCGGGCGTCGTCGGCCTCGGCCAGCACCTGCTTGGCCTCGGCGCGGCGCTCGCGCAGGTCCTTGGTGGCCGCCTCGAAGGCGTGCACCTTGGCGGCCCTGTCCTGGGTCATCTGCTCCAGGGAGGCCATGCCGCCCAGCGCCGACCTCGGATCGCCCTCGAACGCGAAACGCTGCCAGCCCGCCACGAGGCCGGTCTGATAGGTGTCCACCGCCACCGTGACGAGGTCCTCGCGCAGGGCGTCGGCCTCGGCGTTCTTGCGGCCGACCTCGGCGTTGAGGGCGTCGTACTTCTTCTTGGCGCTCTTGTGCGTCTCGGTGGCCTGGTTGTAGCGCTCGACCAGTTGGTCGGCCTGCTCGTTCAGCTTCACCAGCTTGGCCCTGACCTTGGCCGGGTTCGGCTCCGCGACGGCCGTGCCGGCGTTCGCGACGACTGTGATCAAGGCTAACGTTGACACCATCGCCGCTCGCCCGAGTCCTGCCGACACGACCACTACGATGCCTCCTCGTAAGTCACCAAGCCTGGGGCGAAATAGTACAGAAGATCCGGGCGCTCTCTCCCAGATCCGCCCAACTTACGGTGGTCGGCGATACGTACTATCTGTGATAGGGTGAGGCTCCCCGGCGGTCATGGGCAGCCCGGCGGGCCCGGCCTCGGTGAAGGCGTCGTCGATGAGCACCACGTCGCGCCCGGCCCTGGCCAGGAGCGAGGCGGCGGCAGCGGCGCGGTAACCGCTGCCGCAGTGCGCCCAGACCGTGCCGGGCGGGATCTCACCGATCCTGGCGGTCAATTCGGGCAAGGGCACGTGGACCGCCCCCTCGATGTGGGACTCCCGCCACTCGCCCGCCAGCCTGACGTCCAGGATCACCGGCCCTTCACCGCCCAGGGCGGCGGCCAGGTCCGCGAACGAGGCCGCCGGCAGCCGTCGTACCTGATCGGCGGCCGTGGCGAGCCGGTCGGGCGAGCCGGTGGCGCCCGCGGCCACCCGGTCGATGCCGATCCGCGTCAGCTCGCGCTGGGCCTGTGCCACCTGCCCGGGGCTCTCCCCGAGGAGCGTCACCGGCCTGCCCTGGCCGAGCAGCCAGCCGAGCCACGTCGCCATGGAGCCGTCGAGGCCGAGGCTGATCGTCCCGGCCAGGTGCCCGGCGGCGTAGGCGGTGCGGTGCCGCAGGTCCACCACCCACTCGCCCGCCTCCAGCCGGCTACGCACCTCCTCCGGGCCGGCCACCGGCACCGGGCGCAGATCGACGGGAGCGGGCCCGGCCGCGTTGATCGCGCCCATGTGCGCGTAGTAGGCGGGGTAGGCGTCGAGCCCGGCCAGCGTCCGGGTGACGAACTCGTCCTCGGCCAGCCGCAGCACCGGGTTGACCGCGCGTTCGTGGTCGAGGGTGGACCGGTCGCCGGACGCCTGCGAGGCCGAGCAGAAACTGCCGAAGCCGTGCGTGGGCCAGACGACGGTGCCGCCTGGCAGCGTGCCGGCGAGGGCGTGGGCCGAGGCGTACTGGCGGCGGGCCAGCTCGCCGGCGTGCTCGTCCCCGAGCAGGTCGGTACGGCCCGTCGTGCCGAACAGCAGGGACCCGCCGGTGAACACCCCTTCCACGCCCGCGTCGCCCTCCAGCGCGTACGACAGGTGGTGGAAGGTGTGACCGGGCGTCGCCAGGGCCCGCAGCCGGAGACCGGGCGCGACCTCCAGCACCTCGCCGCCCGCCAGCGCCACGTGCTCGAACGCGTAGCCGTCCCCGGCCGGGACCGCGTGGCGCGCCCCCGTCAACCGGGCCAGCTCCAGCCCTCCCGACACGTAGTCGTTGTGCAGATGGGTCTCCACCACCTGTGCGATCCGCACGCCGAGGCGGCCCGCCAGGGCGAGCACCCGATCCACGTCCCGCTGCGGATCCACCACCACCGCCACGTCGCCGTCGTCCGCCAGGTAGCTGCGGTCGCCCAGCGTGGAGGTCTCGATGACATGCGTTCGGGTCATGATCTCCAATCTATGCCGGGACCCGGCCCCGCCCCGGCCAGGCCGGGTCCGGCGCGTTACGCCTTGTTGAGCCCCGGTTTCGGTGCTATCTCCTTGTGGAGATTGCCCGTGATCGGAGGAATCAGTGGCCCACCCCCCAAGGCGACGGTTCAGCGCCACCCTGATCGTCGCCTTCTCCCTCGCCGCCGGGCTGACGGCCCCCGCGTACGCGCAAGTCAGCACGGAAGAGACACCCGATGACTTGACCCTCTGGTACGACCAGCCCGCCACCGACTGGGAGACCCAGGCCCTGCCCATCGGCAACGGCCCCCTGGGCGCCATGGTCTTCGGCGGGGTGGCGTCCGAGCGACTCCAGTTCAACGAGAAGACCCTGTGGACCGGCGGGCCGGGCACGCCGGGCTACGACTTCGGCAACTGGAAGAGCCCGCGGCCGGACGCCATCGCCGACGTGCGGCGGCGGATCGACCGCGACGGCAGGATGACGCCGGACGACGTGGCCGCCGTGCTGGGACAGCCCAAGACGGGGTTCGGCGCGTACCAGACCTTCGGCGACCTGCACCTCGACTTCCCCGGCGGGCCCGCTGTCCCGGCCGGGTACCGGCGTGGGCTGAGCCTGCGCGAGGCGGTGGCCCGGGTCGGGTACACCGCGGACGGCGTCCGCCACACGCGCGAATACTTCGCGAGCAACCCCGGCAACGTGATCGTCGGCCGCCTCTCGGCCGACCAGGGCGGCAAGGTGTCGTTCACGCTGCGCCACACCTCGCCGCGCGACGACAAGACGGTCACGGCCGCCGGCGGCCGGCTCACCATCCGGGGCGCGCTGAGCGGCAACAGGATGGTGTTCGAGGCCCAGGTGCAGGTGATCGTCGAGGGCGGGACGCGTACCGACGCCGGGGACCGGATCACCGTCACCGGCGCCGACAGCGCCGTGTTCGTGCTCTCGGCCGCCACCGACTACGCCGGCACCTACCCCGGCTACCGGGGCGCGGACCCGCACGCGAAGGTCACCGCCGCCGTGGACGCCGCCGCCGCCAAGGGCTACGACGCCCTCAGGAAGGCGCACGTCGCCGACTACCGCGAGCTGTTCGACCGGGTGAAGCTGAACCTCGGTCAGACCGCGCCCGAGATCCCCACCGACCGGCTGCGCAGGAGCTACACCGGCGGCGCGTCCGCCGACGACCGGGCACTGGAGGCGCTGTTCTTCGCCTACGGCCGCTACCTGCTGATCTCCTCCTCCCGCGAGAACGACCTGCTGCCCGCCAATCTCCAGGGCGTGTGGAACGAGTCCACCAGCCCGCCCTGGTCGGCCGACTACCACGTCAACATCAACCTGCAGATGAACTACTGGCTCGCCGAGCAGACCGACCTGCACGAGACCACCCGGCCCTACGACCGCTACATCACGTCGCTGGTCGCGCCCGGCCGCAGGACCGCCCGGGACATGTACGGCGCCCGCGGCTGGGTCGTCAACAACGAGACCAACCCCTTCGGCTTCACCGGCGTGCACGACTACGCCCAGTCCTTCTGGTTCCCCGAGGCCGCCGCCTGGACCACCCAGCACCTGTACGACACCTACCGCTTCACCGGCGACATCGGTTACCTGCGGGAGACCGCGTACCCGGTGATCAAGGGCGCGGCGGAGTTCTGGCTGGACTTCCTGCACACCGACCCACGCGACGGCACGCTCGTCGTCTCCCCGAGCTATTCGCCGGAGCACGGCGACTTCTCGGCGGGCGCGTCGATGTCCCAGCAGATCGTCCGCGAGGTGTTCACCAACGCCCTGGAGGCCGCGAAGAGGCTGAGGACGGACGAGGACCTCCAGGCCGAGCTGGGCGCCGCCCTGGCCAGGCTCGACCCGGGCCTGCGGATCGGCTCCTGGGGCCAGCTCCAGGAGTGGAAGAGCGACTGGGACTCCCCGGCCGACACCCACCGGCACGTCTCCCACCTGTACGCCCTGCACCCCGGCGACCAGATCGCCCCCGGCACCCGCGAGGCCGAGGCGGCCAAGGTCTCGCTCACCGCGCGCGGCGACGGCGGCACCGGCTGGTCCAAGGCCTGGAAGATCAACTTCTGGGCGCGGCTGCTCGACGGCGACCACGCCCACAAGATGCTGGCCGAGCAGCTCAAGGGCTCCACGCTGGACAACCTGTGGGACACCCACCCGCCGTTCCAGATCGACGGCAACTTCGGCGCCACCTCCGGCATAGCCGAGATGCTGGTGCAGAGCCGGAACGACGTGGTGCACGTGCTGCCCGCGCTGCCCTCCGCATGGCGGGACGGCTCGGTGTCGGGCCTGCGCGCCCGCGGTGCCGTCACCGTGGACGCCACCTGGAAGGACGGCGCCCCCGACACCCTCACCGTGCACCCGGGGAAGAGCGGGCCGATCAAGGTCAGGTCGCCGTTCATCGCCGGCCGCTACCGCGTCCACGACGAGCGGGGCCACGAGGTCGGCCCGCGCCGCGACGGCGACACGCTGAGCTGGAACGCGCGGGCGGGCACGGCGTACACGATCCAGAACGAGGCGGCCGTCGCCCTGCGGGCGCCCGCCACGGCCACGCCCGGCACGCCCTTCGAGGCGCGGGTCACGGTCACCGCGACCCGCCGCCGCTCGGTGCCCGCCGCCGACGTGTCGCTGACCGTTCCCAGGGGCTGGACCGTCGAGCCGGCCGCCCGCCACCTGGCGGCCGTGGCGCCCGGCAGGTCGCGTACCGCCGCCTTCACCGTCACGCCGGGACCGGCCGACGGCTCGCGGCGGGCGGTGCTCGCCGCGAGCGTCACCGGCGCGTCCTGGACGGGCGCGGCGAGCGCCGTCCTCACGGTGGACCCCTGCGCCCCGGCCGCGCCCGGCTCGGTCCTGGTGGCCTGGGACCCGAAGGAGGGCGGCACGGTCGCCGACGCCTCCGGCAACGGCCGCGACGCCACCGTCACCATCACCGGCGCCGGCACCGCCGCCTACGACGCCACCGCCCCGACCGGCAGCGGGCTCGTGCTCGACGGCGCCACCTATCTGAGCACCGCCGGCACCACGCTCGGCCTGATCAGGGAGGCCACCTTCGCCGCCGAGGTCAAGATCGCGGGCGGCGGCCACCGCCGGCTGTTCGACTCCCAGCCCTCCGGCGACCCCGGCACCGACGGCGTCCTCATCGACGTGACGCCCGGCGGCACGCTGCGCTTCATCGGCGCCGGCGCCAACGTCGGCCTGAACACCACCCTGCCCACCGGCCGCTGGATCGACCTCGTCGTCACCCTCGACCGCACCGGCGCCATCACCGTGTACGTCGACGGCGAGCGGAAGGCGACCGGCCGGGCCACCTCCGACGGCATCACCGGCTGCACCGCACGCCCGCTGCGCTTCGGCGCCGACCAGGGCGGGGGCCAGCGGCTCACCGGCGCCGTGGACCGCGCCGCCATCCTCGCCCGGTCGCTGACCGCCGAGGAGGTGAAGGACTGGCGGGCACTGGCCTTCGGCTGACGGCCGCCGGAGCGGACCGGCCGTGATCGCCCTGGCGCCCTAAGTAGAACACGTTACACTCGCAAGCACGATCGCTACCTTCGGGACCGCTGTGGCCGGAAGGACACCGTGTTCGGCGTTGCCTGGTTCGGAGTCTTGGGTCCGCTGGAGGTCACGGCATCGGGCCGCCCGGTGACCGTCGCCGGACGGAGCCAGCGGGAGCTGCTCGGAGTGCTGCTCCTTCGCGCCAACGGCCTCGTGCCGATCGATTTCCTGGTCGAGGCGCTGTGGCCGGACCGGCCGCCGGCCTCCGCACGCAGGCAGGTCCAGAACGGCGTCGGCCGGCTGCGCAGGACGCTCGAAGGCGGTGGCGTCCCGGCCACCGCCCTGGAGACCCGGCCGGGCGGCTACCTGCTGCGGGCCTCGCCCGACGAGCTGGACGCCTTCTCCTTCGGCCGGTACGTGGAGGAGGGACGCCGGCTCGGCGCCGCGCGGCGGCTGGCGGAGGCGGTGGCCCGGCTGCGGGCGGCGCTCGCGTTGTGGCGCGGCGTGCCGCTCGACGACCTCGAAGGCCACTTCGTGGTCAGCCGGGCGCGGCGGCTGCAGGAGGACCACCTCGCCGTGCTGGAGGAGTGCCTGGCCCTGGAGTTGCGGCTCGGACGGCACCATGAGGTCGTCGGCGAGCTCGCGGCGCTGGTGGAGGAGCATCCGCTGCGGGAGCGTCCGCGGGCGCTGCTCATGACGGCGCTCCACCGCTGCGGCCGGACCGCCGAGGCGCTGGCCGAGTACCGCCAGGCACGTGCCGTGCTGGTGTCCGAGCTGGGCCTCGAGCCGGGGGCGGAGCTGCGGGACCTGGAGCTGGCCATTCTCACCGGCTCGCTGGAGCCGGCTCCGGCGCAGGCGGCCGGGGGCGAGCCGCGCCCGCCCCGCCCCCGCCTGCTACCTCCGGACATCGCCGACTTCACCGGCAGGGACGAGCTCGTCGACCGGCTCGAGACGCTGCTGAGGGGCGGCGGCGACGCCACGGCCGTCGTGGTGGTGGACATCGCCGGGCAGGCCGGGGTCGGCAAGACCACGCTGGCCGTGCACGTGGCGCACCGCCTGTCGGCCGCGTTCCCGGACGGGCAGCTCTACGTGGATCTGCGCGGCGGCGACCCGGCGCACCAGGCCGGGCCGCTCGAAGTGCTGGCCCGGTTCCTGCGGGCGCTCGGCGCGCACGGGTCGGAGGTCCCCCAGGGGCTGGAGGAGCGGGCCGAGGAGTACCGCTCGGCGCTGGCCGGTCGCCGGGTGCTCGTCGTGCTGGACAACGCCGTGGAGGAGGCGCAGGTCAGGCCCTTGATCCCCGGGATGGCGGGGTGCGCCGTACTGATCACGAGCCGGACCCGGCTGGCCGGGCTGCCCGGCGTGCGCCTGGTCGAGCTCGGCGTCCTGGAGCGCGGGCAGGCCGTCGAGCTGCTCACCCGGATCGTCGGCCCGGACCGGATCGCTCCCGAGCCGGAGGCCGCCCGCGAGCTCGCCGGGCTGTGCGGTCACCTGCCGCTGGCGCTGCGCATCGCCGGCGCCCGGCTCGTGACCAGGACGGACTGGACGGTGGCGCGGCTCGCGAGCCGCCTCGCCGACGAACGCCGCCGCCTGGACGAGCTCACCTACGGTGACCTGGAGGTACGCGCCAGCCTGTCCCTGAGCCATCGCCGGCTCAGCCCGCCCTCGCGGCGGCTGTTCCACCTGCTCAGCCACCTGTACGCGCCCGAGTTCGCCTCCTGGGTGTGCGCCGCGCTCCTGGACACCACGGCCGCCGAGGCCGCCACGCTGATCGACGAACTGGTGAACGCCCAGCTCCTGCAGCCCTCCGACGCCGTCCCGCTCCGATACCGCCTGCACGACCTCATCCGGCTGTTCGCCGGGGAGAGCGGCACGGAGGATCCCCGGCCCGCCGTCGCCCGCGCGCTCGGCGGCTGGCTGGCGCTCGCCGAGCGGGCGCACATCGCCGTGTCCGGCGGCGACTTCGCCACGCTGCACGGCACGGCGCCCCGCTGGACCACGGCGCTGCCGACCGCTGCCGACCCGCTGACCTGGTATGACAGCGAACGGCTCAACCTGGTCATGGCGGTCCGCCAGGCCGCGGAGAGCGGCCTCGACGAGCTGTGCTGGGACCTCGTCGCCAGCTCCTACACCCTGTTCCTCACGCGGGGCCACAACGACGACTGGGAGGAGACGCTCGACACGGCGCTGGTGTGCACACGCCGGGCGGGCAACGCCCGCGGCACCGCGACCATGCTCATGGGGCTCGGCCTGCTCGGCGCCTACCGGCACGACTACGCCGACGCCGCCGTGGTGTCCCATGAGGCGGTGCGCGTCTTCCGCGAGATCGGCGACCGGCAGGGGCTGGTGTACGCGCTGGGCGTGGCCGCCCACGTCGACGGCATGATCGGCCGGTACGAGGAGGCGGTCGCGCTCCACGAGGAGGCGCTGGAGGCCCATCGCGCCTCCGGCGACCGCGGCGCGGAGCTGCTCCTGCTGCGTTCGCTCGCCCAGCTCCTCGTCGAGATCGGCCGGCTGGAACACGCCCGGCCGTACCTGGTGCAGGCACTGGCGATCGGCCGGGACGGCGACCGGCGCATCCACGCCGAGGTGCTCTACTGGCTGGGCCAGCTCCACCTCGGCACCGGCGAGACCGACCAGGCAGAGGCGGCCTTCAAGGAGATGCTGGTGATCGCGGAGGAGCTCGCCGACCCCCGCGAGGAGGCCGAGGCCCGCTACGCCCTCGGCCTGGTCCGCCTGCACACCGGCGCGTACGGCGCCGCCGCCGGGCTGTTCAGGCAGGCTCTGGCGCTGAACCGGCCGCTGGGAGAGCCGTTGACCGACGGCCGGATCAGGACGGCGCTGGGCATCCTGCACCTGCGGCACCGGGAGTTCAACCGGGCGATCGGCTACCTCACCGAGGCGGCGCGGATCTTCAGCGCCATCGACACGCCGCTGTGGCAGGCGCGGGCGTACCGGGCGCTCGGCGACGTGCACGAGGCGCGCGGTGACCGGCCCGCCGCGCGGGCGGCCTGGGACCGGGCCCGCGCGCTGTTCACCGAGGTCGGCGCCGCCGAGGCGGAGCACATGGCCAAGCCGGAGACGTAGGTCACTGGAGCCGGCAGCCGGAGGCCGACATGGTCCCGTTCCAGGAGAAGGCGCTGCGGCAGAGGTAGCTGCCGGGATCGCCCGAGAACACGGTGACGGTCACGTTCACGTATCCCGCCCCGCTGCAGCCGTTCGCGTTCAGCGTCTCCCCGCTCAGGGATCCGAAGAAGCAGGAGTGCGACCCGTCGGCGTGCGCGGGGACGGCGAGCGCGAACGTCGCCGGCAGGGCGAGGGCGGCCACGGCGGCCAGGCGCTTGATGGACATGCCTCGACGGTAGGCCCGGCCGTCGCCGCGGCGTAGATGCGATTTGTCACCTCGTGGCGTGCATTCCGCACGCTCACCGCGTCGGCCCGGAAGGTGACCCGGGGGGCATGTGTGGCAGTGTGCATGGATGCGCGCGCTTCTGGCCACCTTGACCGCACAGGGGGCCGGTCGGCGCCCCTTCATAACCCCATTTTCCTCCCTGTTTTATGTATATTGGGGACTTCGCATGAAGATCCAGGAGGCGGGATGACACCACCGACAGATCCCTTCAGCACCGGTGGCGACCCGGAGCTGGGCAGGCTGCTCAAGGGCTTTCAGCAGGATCTGGCGGCGCTGGAGGAGCTGCGCGACTCGATCGCCTCCGTCAAGGGCCGGGGCGAGGCGGCCGAAGGGCGCGTCGTGGTGAACGTGACGCAGACCGGCGCGCTCGCCGGGATCACCATCGACCCGCGCGCCATGCGGCTCGGCTCCGAGCGGCTCGCGGAGGCGATCATGGAGGCCGCCGCACGGGCGGCGCGCGACGCCGAGCAGGAGGCGAGCGACCTGGTGGCGCCGTTCATCGCCGGCACCCTCCTGGACGGC
The DNA here is from genome assembly GCF_040654715.1 of Nonomuraea sp. NPDC050643. NCBI lineage: Bacteria > Bacillati > Actinomycetota > Actinomycetes > Streptosporangiales > Streptosporangiaceae > Nonomuraea > Nonomuraea sp. NPDC050643. The sequence goes on from NZ_JBFAIM010000027.1 coordinate 113,743, forward strand.
GACCGCTCCGGCGAGGCACGGCGGCCTTGAGGATCAGTCCCGGCCGCGCGAGCATCTACGGCTTCGGCACCCTCGGCATCGCCGCCTTCGTGTTCGAGATGCTGGCGGTCGACTTCCCCGAAGGCGACCCGGACAAGGCGCGCCAGGCCGCCGCCGTCTGGGCCCGCCTGGCCGACCGCATCGAGAAGAGCCCCGACCGCACCTACCCGGCCGCCGAGGCGGTGTGGCGCAGGAGCAGCGGGGGCGGGGTGGAGGAGTTCAAGTCGGCCGTCACCGCCGGGCTGTATCCCCAGCCCGAGGAGGACGGCTACGCCGCCAAGCTCGCCCTGCGGTGCCGCGGCAACAGCGCGGCCTGCAACGACTTCGCCGAGGTGGTCAAGTCGGCCCGGGAGGCGTACTGGACGCTGGCCCTGGCCAACTTCGCCAGCTTCGTCTTCATCACCACCTTCCCCTGGCAGGCCGGGGCGGCGTACCAGATCACGCAGATCCTCATCCGCCGGGCGCAGGCGCGGCTGCTGGCCAAGCTCCTGGAGCACAGCATCGCCAAGATCGTGCTGAGCAAGCTGACGGAGTACACGATCGGCAGCGCCTTCTTCGCCGTGGGCGACGTGGCGGTGGTGGCGGGCGTCAAGGCGGCGCGCGGCGAGGACCCCGGCTCGCTGGGGGAGAACGCGACGCAGGCGCTGAAGGAGTTCGCCGCGTCGGTCGCCTTCTACGGCGTCTTCGACGCCGCGGCGCCCCTGGCCAGGAAGGTGACCTCGAACGTGGACGTCCAGTATTTCCTGAGCCGCCTCGCCGGCGGATCGGTCGGGTACGGCCCCTCGTACGACGCCATGAACGGCCAGTCGGGCGAGGAACTCATCCCCACCTGGAAGGAAACCCTGGGCCGCATGCTGCTCTACTTCACGATGGCGCACAAACCGGCGGGGGGCTGAGGACGGCATGGACTTCGACAAGGCGCAGATCCGCCTGGCGGCGGCGGCCTACGACGTCGAAAGGGGCGACCTCGCCACGTTCGTCGCCGAGGCCGCCGCGGACCTGAACGCCATCGGCGACTTCTGGGGCGGCACCTCGGAGGGAGTGACGTTCTTCAAGGGCCAGGGCGGCGCCAGCGGCTACGAGGCGGTCACCGGCCAGATCATCGAGGGCATCGAGGTGCTCCTGGAGGCCCACAAGGAGATCGCCGAACGCCTGCGCCTCATGACCGACAACGTCCAGGTGGGCGACTGGAACAGCGTGGCCGCCATCCTCTCGAAGCTTCCCCCGGCCGACCCCGACCAGCCGATCTGGGGCGTGGGCTGACCGCCGGCCGGCGGAGTGCGCCACATCACCCATGAGCCGACCAGGGGCGCACGGCGTGCGGGACGGCTGAGCGCCGATGGGGCGTGTGGCCATCGGGTTTCTGGACAGAAGCCTGATGCGGGGTGGCCGTGACGCCGCCCGCACGACGTTTGCTTGAAGGGGCTTTCATGACAGCTGACCAGCCGACCCTCTGCCCGAGCTGCCAGGGCGTGCTCGTCGTCCTGCGGCCCGGCGCGTACACCCCCGCCCGCGCGCGGCTGATCGTCACCAACGGCTACTGCCAGGGACGGTGCGCCGCTCCCGAACGGGACGAACGCACCAGGACCGAACCCACCAGTACAGAACCGACCAGTACCGAACCGACCAGGACCGATCTCCCCCTGACCGCGGTCACCTCGGTGACGGCTCTGCGGTGACGTTCCTCCGGCCGCTCACCGGAGGGGCGGCCGGACGGGGCACGGGAGTCAGAAGCGGCGGCACTGGCCTTCCTTGTCGCCGCGGACGGCGTTCTTGCCGCCGGTCACCCTCGCGCGGTTGTCCTCGCACTGGAGGTTGCCCTTCACGGAGTTGCGGTGCACCTGCAGCCCCTTGTGGTTGTCCTTGAGTTGGATGTCGCCGTTCACGCGGTTGCCGTTGACGCGCAGGTAGCGCCGGTTGTCCTCCAACTGGATGTTGCCCTTGACGCGGGTCGAGGTCACCGTGACCGCGCCGCCGTCGGCGACCTGGATGTCGCCATCGACCTTCGACCCGCCGGTCACCGAGACCGCGCGGGCGGCCTCCGCCTGGATGTCACCGTCGACCCGGATGCCGCGCGCCACCAGGGCGGCCCCCGAGCCGACCTTGATGTTGCCGTCCACCCGGGTGCCGAGCAGGGTGCAGGTGGCGCCCTGGGGCACATGGACGTCGTCAAGCCCGGCGGCGCGGATCGTGCCGGTGCAGGCGCGGGAGTCGGCGGCGGCGGGTGCGGCCATCGCCAGGCAGCCAAAGACGGTGCCGAGGACGGCGCCGGTCGCGGCCAAGGTGATCCTGTTCATTGTCGGGCCTTCCGTTGATCGATCGGTCAGGCCGGTGCGGGCCGTCCGCCCCGGCATGAAGAAGCCTCTCGATCGGCGGTGGCGGCCAGATGAGACGGACATTAGGGACTTCTCATCCATCTCTGGGTGATCGACCATGACCGGGTAATCGATTTCTCGGCACCCGAACGTGCGGACACCGCTCCCGAAGCGGAGATACGCGACAATGCCGGATGTGATTGTGGACAAGGCGATCTACTGTGACGGCGTCCGGGAGAGCATCACCGGTGACATCAGCGACGCGTTCAACGCCGCCCGCGCCCAGGGCGACTGTTTTCTCTGGATCGGCCTGCACGAGCCCTCCCAGGAGGAGTTCGACCTGATCACCAGTGAGGTCAGCCTGCATCCGCTGGCGGTGGAGGACGCCATCCACGCCCATCAGCGGCCCAAGCTCGAACGCTACGACGACACCCTGTTCATCGTGCTCAAGCCGCTGCTCTACCTGGACGAGACCTCCGACATCGAGGTCGGCGAGATCAACCTGTTCCTGGGCCGCGACTTCGTCATCAGCGTCCGGCACGGCCAGGCCAACCCCCTCGGCGGCGTACGCCACCGCATCGAGTCCGACCCCGGCCTGCTGTCCGCCGGCCCCGCCGGGGTGCTGTACGCCATCTGCGACGAGGTCGTCGACACCTACTCCCGCATCGTCCACGAGATCGAGATCGACCTCATCGCCCTGGAACACCGGGTCTTCAGCGGCGAGTACACCGACGCCACCGCCGACATCTACTCGCTCAAGCGCGAGGTGCTGGAGTTCCGTACCGCCCAGGACCCGCTGATCCCGGTGCTGGAGGAGATCGTCAAGGGCCGGGTCGAGCTGTGCCTGGCCTCGCGGGAGCAGTTCCGCGACGTCCTGGACCACCTGCTGCGCGTGGACGCCACGGTCGACGAGCACAACGAACTGCTCACCAGCGCCCTGAGCGCGCACCTGGCCCTGGTCGGCCGCGAGCAGAACAAGGTCGCCATGCAGCAGAACGCCGACATGCGCAAGATCTCGTCCTGGGCGGCCCTCATCGCCGTCCCCACGATGATCGCCGGCGTCTACGGCATGAACTTCGACTTCATGCCCGAGCTGCACTGGCCGTTCGGCTACCCCCTGACCCTGGGTCTCATGGTCATCGCCGTGATCATCGTCTACCGGCTGCTGCGCCGGAGCGGGTGGCTCTGACCCTTCTCCGGTTCCTCAGCCGGAACCGGCCGTGAGGCGGGCCTGGAGGCCGTCGAGGAGGGCGGCGAGGCCGAACTCGAAGGCGGGTTCTGACGCGGGCTCTGACGCGGTGGCCTCCACCGAGGGCGTGGTGCGGGCGCGCAGGCGCGGGAACCGCTGGGCGATCTCGCCGATGTGGGCGATGGCCTCGCGCAGCTCCTGCTCCTCGTCCGCCCCCGAGCGGCGCAGATGGGCCCGCCAGGCCGATTCGGCCGCCTCGCCCTGGGCGGCGCCGATCGCGAACATCAGGACCGTCGCCGCGGCCTGGTCGGCCCGCGGGCCCGCGAAGCCGGCGGCCTCGTAGACGGTCAGGCAGTGCTCGTCGTAGCGGGCCTTGTTGGGCCCGTAGATGAGGTGGGTGCTCATGGCCGGGATCAGCCAGAAATGCCGGATGATCATCTCGTACGCGCCGCGCGCCAGGGCCGCCGCCGCCTCCCGCCATCCGGCCGCGTCGAGGTCGGGCAGCCCGATCTCCCCGAAGACGTGGTCGGCGGCGAGGACCACGAGCTTGTCCTTGCTCTTCACGTGGTGGTACATCGCCGTGGCGGCCGAGCCGAGCTGGGTGCCGAGCCGCCGCATGTTGAGCCCGTCCACGCCCTCGGCGTCGAGGACCTCGACGGCGGCGCGGACGATCTGCTCCTTGGTCAACGTGTCACGCGGCATGGTCACACCCTAACGGAGCACTTGCACTAAGTTCGAAGCCTCTCTTGCACTTAGTTCAAATGCCATGCATTCTTGCACTAAGTTCAAATACGGAGGAGAGAGACCATGAGCGCACACCCCTACCGGCGCCCGCGTGCCGTCGTCGTCGCCGCGGTGCTGCAACTGCTGACCATCGTCCCGTTCCTGACCGGGACCTTCGTCGTGCTCGTCCACGGGCCCGGCGCCCGGGCCGCCGCGCAGGCGGAGATCGTCCGGCAGGGGCTGCCCGCCGACCTCCTGGCCCGGCACGGCATCGACTTCGGCGGCAGCGACACCCTGGCCATCGTGCTCGTCGTCATCCTGGTGGCCCTGGCCGCGCTCAACCTGGCGGGCAGGAGAGCGGGGCAGATCCTGTCCTGGATCTTCCAGCCCGTCCTCGTCGTCATGGGGGTCGTCATCATCCCCGCGCAGCTCTTCACCGCCCGGCTCCTGGAGTCGTCCTTCAAGGACTCGGGCGACCCCCTGCTCGCGCGGGTGGACGTGGCCGCCCTGGTCGAGGCGGCCACGAACGTCATGCCGGGCTGGCTGCCCGCGGCGAACGTCGCCAAGCTCGCCCTGACCACCGTGGGCTCGCTCGCCGTGATCGTCCTGCTCGCGCTCCCGGCCTCCAGGGCGTATTTCCGCGGGACTCGAACGCCGATCGGGAACGGGTGACAGGCCGGAAGGTCACCGCCGCAACGTGACGGTGTCGACGTCGAACAGCCGGCCCCGGTGGCCCTTGAAGACCAGGTGCAGCGGGCCGGTGGCGGAGCGGGTCAGCGGGGTGGCGACGGTGCGGAAGGTCTCCCGGCCGCCCGTGACGGGCACGGCCACCGAACCGAGCAGCGGACCCGTACGCGATCCCGACCTGACCTGGATGGTGCCGCCCGACCCGGCAGAGGAGACGCGGGCGGAGAAGGCCGTCGCCCCTTCCGTGCTGACGTGCGCGTACCCCGCCCAGTCGCCGTCGTCGAGGTGGCCCAGGGTCCTGCCGCCGCTCGCGGACCTGTGGCGGACGACCCGCACTCCGCGGCCGGAGGTGCACGACTCGGCCTCCACCGTGACGCCCAGCTCCTTGATCCGGATGTCGCGGAAGGAGACCTGGTCGCCCGCGCCGTGGTTCTGGATGCCGACGTGCCCGCTCAGCAGCGAGCGCCGCGGGTCGGTGTTGGTGAAGTCGTTGATCCGCACGCCGTTCAGGAACACCCGCAGCCGCTCGCCCTCGACCAGCAGCTCGTAGGTGTTCCACGCGCCGGGCGGGTTCAGCACGGCGTCGCGGGCGGCCTGGTCGGCGGCCTTGAAGCCGTAGACGGACCCGGTGGTACGGTCGGGCGCGTCGGTGGCGTCGATCTGCACCTCATAGCCGTTGTCCACCGCCGACCACGGATCGGAGGAGGCCGGGAAGCCGACGAAGACGCCCGAGTTGCCGTCGCCGGTCACCCTCCAGTCCAGCTTCAGCGAGTACGAGCCGAACTCCTTCGCCTCGTACCAGAACAGCCCCAGCCCGCCCTGCGAGGTCAGGGTCGCGTCCTCGTTGACGAAGCCCCCGGGCCCCGCCTGGGACCAGCCGGTGGTGGAGCCGTCGTACAGGGTGGTGTAGCCGCGCTCCGGGCGGCAGTCGGCGTGGGCGAGGCCGGCCGCGTACCTGATGCCGCCGAGGAGCACCTCGCGGAAGGCCGGGTCGGCGTAGGACTCGGCGGTGTGGCCGAGCCCGGTGTAGAAGGCCCGGCCCTCGCCCTGGTCGTGGCACCAGGTGATGGGGTGGTCGCCCATGTCGCCGCCGCTGTAGCTGCCCTCGTCCAGGCTCTGCAGCACATGTACGGAGTCGCGCGGGTTGGTCCGGTAGTTGTACCACTCGTCGGTACGCGTCCAGACCGGCCCGAGGTGGGCGGTCGCCGGGTGCGCCCGGTCCTCGGTGCGGACGGTGGCCTGCTGGATGGCGGGGTGGTTACGGAAGTAGGCGCCCGCCAGCCGCTCGTAGTACGGCCAGTCGTACTCGGTGTCGGCCGCCGAGTGCACCCCCACGTAACCGCCGCCCCCGTCCACGTACTCCTGGAAGGCCGCCTGCTGGCCGTCGTCGAGCACGTCGCCCGTGGTGCTGAGGAAGACGACGGCGTCGTAGCGGCCCAGGTCGGTGAACGCGGCGGCGTCCTCGGTGGCGGTGACGGAGAACCCGCCCGCCGCCCCGAGTTCGCCGATCGCCCGGACGCCCGCCGGGATGGAGTCGTGCCGGAACCCGGCGGTCTTGGAGAAGACCAGCACCTGGTGCTCCGGCTCGGCGGGAACCGGGCTCAGGCTCGCCGCGACGAGTACGAGGGTCAGGAGTCTGTGCGCCATGCCGCCTGCCTAGGGACGGAAATGTGGGACTCGCCCTCGACCGTCGTCGTTCCGACAGAGAACGTCAAGACGTCCCGACTGGTGTCAGTCGTACCGGAGGGTCATCTCGTCGAGGTTGAGCCAGTTCGCGCTGCCCTTGGCCGAGTCGAAGATGACCGAGACGGTGTTGGCCCCCTGCCGCAGCGCCACGCCCGGCACGGTCACCGTGCTCCACGTGCCCCAGCCGCCCGTGGACGGGAACCGCAGCGCGTTCACGACCCCGGCACCGTTGACGTAGACGTGGCGGACGGCGTCGCCCGCGGCGGCGGCGTAGCGGAAGGTGAGGTCGTAGCGGCCGGCCCGGCTGACGTCGGGGTGCAGGTCCAGCCACTGGCCGTCGGCGTTCCAGCCGGCCACGTAGCCGGTGCCGGTGTATCCCTGGTGGGTCGACTCGGTGCCGAGGCCGTGCAGGGTGCCCGACTCGGCCTGGAACTGGGCGGACAGGTCGAGCCGGTCGAGGTTGAGGTAGTTGCCGCCCGGCTCCATCCGGATCGTGTTGTGCCCCTGGGCCAGGGTGACGCCGTTGAGCACGACGGTGCTCCAGGCGCCCCAGCCGCCGGTGGAGGAGAACGTCGCGTCCAGCGGGGCGCCGCCGTTGACGGTGAGGCGGCGGGATGCGTCGCCCGCCCCGGCGGCGTAGCGCAGGCGCAGCTCATATGGGCCGGCGGACGGGACGTTGACCTGGAAGGTGAGCGTCTGGCCGGCGGAGTTCCAGCCGGCCAGGTAGCCCCGGCCGCTGAAGCCGGGCTGGGTGCTCTCCGCGCCGATGCCGGTGGACAGCGCGTTCTCGGCCTCGTACACGCCGTCCTCCGGCTGGAGCCCGGTGTTGCCGTCGTGCTGGACGAGTTGCAGGGCGCTGACGGCGGCGGCCGCGGTGAGGCTCTGGAGATGGCCGGCGGGCGCGGGGGCGGACCAGTCGGGCCCGGTCAGGTCGTCGCCGGTACGCCGGTGCCGCCAGGCCTGGGTGGCGTTGCGCTGGAGGAAGGGCAGGTACTGGGCCTGGCCGTGGCGGGTGACGAGGGTGTTGAGCCCGCGGAACAGCAGCGACTTGAAGCCGCCGCCGTCGTCGATGCCCTCATGCGTCATCGTGCCGCCGTTGGTCAGGTAGGTGGTGGCCCAGTCCGCCGCGGCGCGGGCGTCGGTGAGGTAGGAGGCGGCGCCGGTCGCGGTGTGGAGTGCGGCGGCGGCGCTGATGTAGGTGCCGAAGTTGTAGCTGAAGTCCCACTTCACGAGGGTGCCCGAGCCCTCGATGTGGTCGTAGACGTGGCCGGACTCCTGGAGGTTGGCCTTGATCCAGGCGAACAGCGACTGGGCCCGCGTCAGGTAGGTCGCGTCGCCGGTGGCGGCGTACAGCTTGGTGGCGGTGAGAGCCGCGGGGGCGTTGGTGGCGACGTTCTTCTGGTTGTGCACGCTGCGGCGCCACCAGATGCCGCCCCCGTAGGTGGAGTCGTGCTCGCCCCAGATCTGGTCGAACAGCGACCGCGACCGGTTCAGGTACGTCACGTCACCGGTGATCTCGTACGCCCGCGCGCTGGCCAGCGCCCACCAGCCGACGTCGTCGTTGTAGTCGTTGACGAAGGTCGGATAGTAGGCGACGAAACCGGCGTAGACGTCGTCGATCATCCGGCGGTGGGCCGCGCTGCCGGTGCGCTGGTAGGCGTCCATCACCAGCTCCCATAGCTGGGCCTCCCACCAGAAGTCGGTGTACAGGCCGCCCTCGGGGCCGTGCGCGTGCTCGGGATGGATCCGCCGATCGCTGTTGGTGTAGAAGTACTTCTTCGCCGGGTCCCAGAAGGTGGCGACGAAGGCCGCCATGGCGGCGTCGGCATCGGCGGGCACGGTGGCGGCGGTGGCAGTGGCGGTGGCTGTCGCGGTGGTCACGGTGGTGGTCACGGTGGCGGCCTGCGCGGGCTGGACGAGGGCCGCCGATAAGAGCAGGCAGGCGGCCGCGATGCGGGCCCTCACGAGTTGTTCTCCTTCAGCACCCGGTCACCCTGCTGCTGCGCCTGGGTGAGCGCCTGCTGGGCGGTGGTCTTGCCCTCCATGAGGAGCTGGAGGGCCGGGATCAGGGTCTCCTCCTCCATCGGCCCGTAACCCGCGCAGGCAGGGCGGATCTTGGCGAACTGCAGCGTGTCCAGAATCGGCTTCCAGAACGGGTCGCCGGCGAAGAAGGGATCCTGCGCCGCCTGGACGTTGCCGGGGATGTTCAGGCTCGTCTTCGCCCACAGCATCGCGTTCTCCTTCTCGGCCGTCCACCACTTGACGAACTCCCAGGACTCCTCCTTGTGCTTGGCGGCCTGCGGGATCACCAGCCCGAAGCCGCCCATGAGGCTGGCCTGGCCGCCCTGCGGCCCCGCCGGCGGCGGGACGATGCCGAAGTCGAGGTCCTTGCCGTACTTCTTGTAGGTGGTGATGTTCCAGGGGCCGGTCAGGATCATGGAGACCTTGCCGGTCGCGAAGGCGTCGGTGCCCTCGCCGAGCCCCTTCTCGAAGCCGCTCTGGTAGACGCCCGCCTTGGCCATGCGGTTCCACAGGTCGAGGGCCTGCAGCCCCGGCGGGCCGTTGAACGTCGTACGCGAGCAGTCGTCGCTGACCATCTGCCCGCCGGCCTGGCGCATGTACATGCTGAACAGGCCGACGTCGTCCATCGACAGGCCCGCGCGGACCAGCTTGCCGCCCTCGCGCCGGGTGAGCTTCACCGCCGCCTGCTCCAGCTCGGCCCACGTGCGCGGCGGCTCGACGCCGGCCTCCTTCAGGTGGGCCTTGTTGTAGAACAGGGCCCGCGCGTCGACCGTGAGCGGCAGGCCGTACAGCTTGCCGCCCTGGGTGAGCTCGCGCAGGGCCTCGCTGTAGAAGCGCTCCCGCTCGATGCCGTCCTTCTTCAGCCGGTCGTCGATGGGGTGGAGGACGCCCTTGGGGGCGTAGGTGGCGGTGCGCCAGCGGTCCCAGAACATGACGTCGGGAGCCTGGCCGGAGGTGGAGGCGGTGAGGAACTTGGTGAGCATGTCCTCCTGGACGACGTACTCGACCTGGATCTTGGGGTGGGTCTTGTTGAAGGCGGCGGTCATGGTCCTGAACTGCTGCTCGCCCTCGCCGGACCAGTCGCCCCAGAACTTCAGCCGCACCACGCCGTCGGAGGCGGGGGTGTCGGACGAGGCACAGCCGGCCGTGACCGTCGTCAGGACGGCGAGGGTGGCGGCGGCCAGCCGCCTGATCAGAGTCGGACGCATCGGCGGCTCACTCCTTTTCGCGAGATGGTCACAGAGATGGTCGCGGTGATGGTCGCGGTGATGGTCGCGGGGATGGTCACTGGATGCCGGAGCCGGTGAAGGCCAGGCCACGCGTCAGGTACCGCTGCCCGAAGGCGAACAGCAGCAGGGTGGGCAGCATCGCGACGATCGATCCGGCCATGAGCGGCCCGTAGTCGGTCTGCTTGTTGAAGGAGAAGGCGGCCAGGCTCATCTGGATGGTGCTCATGTCGGGGTCGTTGAGCACGATCAGCGGCCAGAGGAAGCCGTTCCAGCCCGCGACGAAGGTGAAGACCGCCAGGGTGGCCAGCGCGGGCCGGCACAGCGGCAGGTAGATCCGCCAGAAGATGCGGAACTCGGGGCAGCCGTCCACGCGGGCGGCCTCGCCCAGGTCCTTGGGCAGCGCCAGGAAGAACTGCCGCATCATGAACACCGCGAACGCCCCGACCGCGCCGGGCAGCAGCACCGCCCAGTACGTGTTGAGCAGCCCGACACCACCCTGACCGGCCAGGTCGTTGCCCCCGGCCAGCGGCAGGTTCTTGACGATGAGGAAGGAGGGCACCAGGGTCACCACGGCCGGCACCATCATCGAGGCCAGCAGCACCCGGAACAGCAGCCGGCTGCCGCGGAACGGCAGCCGCGCGAACGCGTAGCCGGCCAGCGAGCCGAGCACCAGGTTGGTGACCACGCCGCCCACGGCCAGCAGCATCGAGTTGGCGAAGTGCCGGGCGAACGGCACGGTGGTGAACGCGGACCGGTAGTGCTCGAAGGTGATCGAGCCGGGCAACCATTTGATGGGCAGCGCGATGATCTCGTCGTCGGGCTTCAGTGACGTGCTCAGCGACCACAGGAACGGCAGCAGCATGAACAGCCCGGCGACGGTGAGCGCGCCGTAGAACAGGACGAGCCTGACCGCTCTGATCATGTCTCGTCACTCCGGTTGACCCGCATGTTGATCACGGTGACCGCCACGATGATGAGGAAGAGGGTGAACGCCTGCGCCGAGGCGTAGCCCATCTGCAGCCGGTTGAAGCCGGTCTCGTAGATCTGGTAGACGGGCGTCAGGGTCGAGTTGGCCGGTCCGCCCTTGGTCATCACGTACGCCTGGTCGAAGAGCTGGAACGCCCCGATCAGCGACAGCGTCGTGACGAACAGCGTCGTGGTGCGCAACTGGGGCCAGGTGATGTGCGCGAACGACGCCCAGCGGCCGGCTCCGTCGAGTGCGGCGGCCTCGTACAGGTGGCCGGGGATGTTCTGCAGGCCCGCGAGGTAGATCAGCATGTTGGAGCCGATCCCCTGCCACAGCGTGACCAGCACGATGGAGACCATGGCGGTGCTGCTGGAGCCGACCCACGCGGGGCCCGGGATGCCGAAGAACCCGAGGATCTCGTTGATCGGCCCGTAGTGGCTGTTGAGCATCCACGTCCACACGGTCGCGGCGGCCACGGGGGAGGTGACGACGGGGATGTAGAAGACGGTGCGGAAGAGGCCCATCGCCGGCAGCCGGCTGTTGAGCGCCACCGCCAGTAGCAGCGAGACGGCGATCATCACGGGCACGAACATCGCGCAGTAGAGCAGGATGTTCTTCAGCGTGATGACGAAGGTGGCGTCCTCCAGCAGCCTGGCGTAGTTCGCCAGCCCGGCCCAGGTGGGCGGTGTGAGCACGTCGTAGGAGGTGAAGCTGAGGCCGAGGGCGCCGATGACGGGCAGCACGGTGAAGATGACGAACAGCACCATCGGCGGCGTGGCGAACAGGGCGCCGGCCCGGGCCTGGTGCCGGGTCAGCGGGGAGCGGGCGGGTGGGGTGGGGCCGGGTGGCGAGGCCCGGCCGGGCGCGGACCGGCCGGCGAGCGTCTGGGTCATGTCACCGAGTTCCCTCCGCCACGTGCGCGAGATGTCACTTGAAGGCAACGTAGGAATCAAGTTGGCATAAGTCAATATGTCAGAGTCGAGATGATATATATCTGGACGTATCTACATACCAGGTGAGGGGAAGAGTGGCTGCCAGAGGCCCGCTGCTGTACGAGCGGATCGTCGACTACCTGCTGGACGAGATCAGGCGGGGCGCCCTGGTCCCCGGTGACCGCGTGCCCTCGGAGATGGAGCTGGCCGAGCGGTTCGAGGTCAGCCGGATCACCTCCAAGAAGGCGCTGGAGCTCCTCCGCGAGGCCGGCGTCGTCCACCGGATCCGCGGCAAGGGCTCGTTCGTGGCCCCCGACCTGCCCGACCTCGGCACGCTGTCGCTCGCCGCGCGTCCCGCCGAGGCCGAAGGGGAGCGCGGCGCCATCGCGATGATCTACCCGGACGCGTCCGAGGCGTACGGGCTCGAACTGCTCTGCGCCGTGGAGGAGCGCTGCGCCGAGCGGGGCATCACCCTGGCGATCAAGCGCACCCGCGGCAGCCAGGAAGAGGAGGAGAAGGCGATCGAGTCGATGGTGGACGCCGGGCTCGTGGACGGCCTGATCGTCTTCCCCGTGCACGGCGAGTACTACAACGCCGGCCTGCTGCGCACCATCCTCGACGGCCACCCGCTGGTCCTCGTCGACCGCTACCTGGCCGGGATCCAGGTGTGCGCGGTGCGCACGGACAACGTGGCCGCCGCGCGGGCGCTGACCGAGCGCCTGCTCGACCAGGGACACCGGGAGATCGCGTTCGTCTCGCCGCCGCCGGAGAACACCTCCAGCATCGAGGAGCGGCTGGAGGGCTTCCGCGCCGCCTGCGCCGCCCGCGGCCTGCCGCCCGACCGGCAGCACCTGCTGACCGACCTGTCCAGCACCCTGCCCGGCGCCTTCACACCGGACAACGTGCGGGCCGACGTCGAGCGCATCCGCGCCTTCCAGGCCTGCGAACCTCAGATCACCGCGTTCGTGGTCTGTGAGTACAACCTGGCGCGGGTGATGGACCGGGCGCTCGACGGACCGGCCATCGCCTGCTTCGACTCGCCCCTCGACCCCGTCGCGGGCCCCGCCTTCCTCCACGTGCGCCAGGACCAGCGCGAGATGGGCAGGCGGGCGGTCGATCTGCTGCTCGCGCAGATGCGGGGCGAGTCCGTACCCGCGCGGTCCATCGTGCCGTTCACGATCGTCGAGCCCACCTGATGGAGGCAGAACCCTTGTGGAACCACCGGGCCGATCTGGCCCAGCGCAGCCTCGACCACTACTTCGGCGCCCCCGGGGAGCAACTCTTCGACAACTGGCATCCGCTGGGGCCGGGCGACAACGACGTCTTCAACTACTGGTGGCTGGCGCACGCCATGGACGTCCGGATCGACGCCTACCAGCGGACCTCGGACCCGGCCTGGCTGGAGCGGGCCCGGCGGATCCTCGACGGGATCCGGCTGCGCAACGGGGGCGAGCTCTTCAACGACTATTTCGACGACATGCTCTGGCTCGCGCTGGCGACCCTGCGCCTGGCCGAGGCGACCGGCGACCCCGGCCTGTACGGCGACGCCGGCCGGCTCTGGCAGCACGTCCTCGACCACGGCTGGAACGACCACGAGGGCGGCGGCATCGCCTGGCGCGGCGCCCAGCCGTACTACAAGAACACCCCGGCCAACGCCCCGTTCGTCATCCTGTCGGCGCGCCTCCACCGGCGCACCGGTGACGCCCGCTACCGGGAGTGGGGGCTGCGCGTCATGGACTGGCTGGAAGGCGCGCTCGTCGAACCGGGCGGATTCGTGCACGACGGCGTCAACCGGCAGCAGGACCACGCCATCGACGCGGACTGGCGCTTCACCTACAACCAGGGCCTGTACGTCGGCGCGTGCGTCGAACTGGGCGGCGAGGGTTACCTGGAGCGCGCCGCGCGCACGGCCCGCACCGCCATCGCCGAGCTGAGCGCGGAGGGCGTCTTCGCCGTCGAGGGCGAGGGCGGTGACGAGGGGCTGTTCAAGGGCGTCTTCTACCGCTACGCCCGCGAGCTCGTCGAGGCCGCGGACGTGCCGGAGGTGCGGGACTTCGTCCTCGAGAGCACCGACCGGCTGTGGCGCTCGTGCGAGCGCGACGGCCTCCTGCTCGCCAACGGCGACTGGAACCACCCGCCGGACGCGAAGGTCCCCCTGTCGGCGCAGCTCAGCGCGGTCATGGCCACGGAGATGTGCGCGGCCATGACCGCCTGAGCGACCGCTCAGGAGGCTTCTGAGGCGGCCGGGCGGATCTGGACCGCCCGGACTCGCTCGACGTCGAGCTTGTCCGTCCGGTCGAAGCGGTAGATGCCGTTCTCCTCCTGGAACACGTCGGTGAGCTGCGTGTAGCAGTAGCCGAACATGTCCGGGTCGTCCAGCAGGACGTCGGTGAGGCCGGCGAAGCGGGAGTGGAACTCCTCCTCGGTGCGCACGCGCTGGCCGTAGCCCCAGGAGCTCGAGCGGGCCGCGTCCTGCTCGGTGCCGGCGAGCTCGGGGTTCCACCAGATGCCGCCGTACTCGCTGACGAAGTACGGCTGGCCGCGGTACGGAAGGGAGATGGGGCGATCGTCCGCCGAGTTGACGTAGGGCTCGTCCTTGCCCAGGCCGCTGAGGTCGCCGGCGAAGACGCTCGGCTCCTGCTCGTAGTGGTGCGAGTCGTAGACGTCGGTCTCCAGCACGCGGTGGCTGTAGCCGGAGGCGTCGATGACCGGGCGGGTGGGGTCGGCGAGCTTCGTGGCCAGGAACATGCCGCGCGTGACGTCGTCCAACTGGCTGACGCGGTCGTGGATCACCTGGGAGGTCTCGTTCAGCGGGCACCAGCCGATGATCGACGGGTGCGAGACGTCCCGCTCCAGGACCTCCAGCCACTGCGTGACGAAGGAGGCGGTCGGCGACTGCTCGTGCCCGTCGTGGGCGCCCCAGTCGCCGAACTCGCCCCACACCAGGTAGCCCAGCCGGTCGGCGTGGTAGAGGAAGCGCTCCTCGAACACCTTCTGGTGCAGGCGGGCGCCGTTGAAGCCGGCGGCCACCGACAGCTCGATGTCGCGCAGCAGGGCGGCGTCGGTGGGGGCGGTCATGAGGCCGTCGGGGTAGTAGCCCTGGTCCAGCACGAGCCGCTGGAAGACCGGGCGGCCGTTGATGAGCACGCGCTTGCCGTCGATCGCGATCGAGCGCAGGCCGGCGTAGCTGTCCACGGCGTCCGTGACGGCGCCGCCGGCGTCGAGCAGTTCGATCCGGACGTCGTAGAGGAAGCCCGCACCAGGCTCCCACAGGCGCACCCGCCCGGCGGGCAGCTCCAGGCGTACGGATGGGGCGAGGTCCACGTCGGCGCGGACGGTCGCGGTGGCGGCCACGCCGTCCCCGTCGGAGACGGTCACGCGGACCGAGCTGCCGGGACGGTTGGCCGACAGCGGGGTGACGACGGTGAAGGAGGAGGTCGCGACGTCGGGGGTGATGCGCGGGCGGCGCAGGTGCGCGTCGGGGACCGGCTCCAGCCACACCGTCTGCCAGATCCCCGTCGTACGGGTGTAGAGGCACTCGTAGTTGTCGTACCTGGTGGACTGCTTGCCGCGGGCCTGCGGCCCCTGCCGGGGGTCGCGGGCGCGGACCACGATCGTCGCCTCCTCGCCGGGGCGGGCCACCGCCGACAGGTCGGCCGTGAACGGGGAGAATCCGCCGCGGTGGCGGGCCACCTCGACGCCGTTCACCCACACCGTGGCGTCATGATCCACCGCGCCGAAATGCAGCAACGTCCGGCGGCCGGCCCACGCGGCCGGGATCGTCACGGTCCGGCGGTACCAGACCGCCTCCATGAAGTCGGTCTCCTCGACCCCGGACAACTCCGACTCCGGGGCGAAGGGCACGGTGATCGTCCCGGAGAGCTCGCGCTCGCGCAGGCCACGCTCAAGGCCGGAGTCCCCGGCGTCGGTCTCGAACTGCCACGACCCGTTGAGGATGAGCCAGTCCGGGCGCACCATCTGCGGGCGGGGATACTCCGGTCGGGGGACGTCGTGAGGGGCGGAACTCGGCATCTGACAACCTTCAGAAATCGCAGACAGCGGGCAGGTCAGGTCTTTTGCTACGTAGCAAAGTGTGCCACACTCCCTCCAACCGGAGTCAACATCCGGCTACCCCCCGTTGTGAGGGCCGGCCGGACCCTCTGCGAGGAACCACCTATGAGCGAGTGGCCCAATACCCGGCTTTCCCGGCGCAGGGTGCTGCAAGTCGCGGGATTGTCCGCCTTCCTGGCCGGTTGCGGCGCGGCGCCGGACCGGCCCGACGCCAAGGAGATCGCCTTCTGGCATCTCCTCACCGGCGGCGACGGCGAGCGAATGAACGCGATCGTCACCAAAGCCGACACGGAGATGCCACAAGCCCGCATCAAGCAGGTCGTACTTGCCTGGGGCGCCCCCTACTACACCAAACTCGCGATGTCGGCGGCCGGCGGCCGTGCCCCCGACCTCGGCATCGTGCACATGTCCCGCCTGGCCGGGTACGCCCCCGGCGGCCTGCTCGACCCCTGGGACCTCAACCGGCTCGCCCGCTACGGCGTCAGCGAGTCGACGTTCACGGCCCCGGCGTGGAAGAGCTCCATCGTCAACGGCAAGACCTACGCCCTGGCCCTGGACTCCCACGCGTTCGTGGCCTTCTTCAACACCGACCTGGCCGGCAAGGCCGGGCTGCTCGACTCCGCCGGGAAACTGCCGGAGATCAAGAGCCTGGACGACATGAAACGTCTCGGCACGGAGTTCAAGAAGCTCACCGGCAAGCAGTACGGCCTCGCCTACGGCTTCCTCGGCGACGGCGGCCAGTTGTGGCGCCTGTTCTGGACCTTCTACAGCCAGCACGGCGCCACCTTCGACCTGCAGGGCGAGAAGTTCACCTACGACGCCGAGGCCTTCGGCGAGTCGGTCGAGACGATGCGCAAGCTGGTCGACGGCGAGGTCGCCTCCACCAGCGCCGAGTACGCCACCGCCAGCTCGGCGTTCCTCAACGGCGACGTCGGCCTGGTCTTCTCCGGCGTCTGGGAACTGCCGCAGTACCAGGAGGCGAAGCTGCCCCTGGGCGCCCTGCCGATCCCCAACATGTTCGGCACGGGCATCGACGCGACCTGGGGCGACTCGCACACGTTCGTCCTGCCGCACCAGTCGAACCCGGACGAGAGCCGCCGCGAACTCGCCTACGAGGCGGTCTCGCGGATCCTCAAGAACTCGCTGTCCTGGGGCGAGGCCGGGCACACGCCCGCCTTCCAGCCCGTCGTCAACACCCCCGAGTTCAAGGCGCTGCGGCCCAACAACGACTACGCGATCACGGCGACATATCTGCACTACGATCCGCCGTCCTCGTTCTCCGGCTCGGGCTCGAACTTCATGACCCAGTTCGGCAGCGTGATCCAGAACGCGCTGATCGGCCAGACCTCTGTCCAGGACGCCGTCTCCGACTTCGCCGAGCGCGTCAACGTCCTCATCTCCAAGGCGGTGAAGCGATGACGTCGGCCACCCTCACGAAGGGCGCCGTGACCGAGGCGCCCAAGACCCGTACGCGGGTGCGCGGGGGGCGCATCGGGCTTCTCTACGTCCTGCCGTTCTTCGTGTCGTTCGCGCTCTTCCTCCTGTGGCCCACGGTCTACGGGATCTGGATGAGCTTCACCGACCGCGACCTGGCGGCCGGCACCGAGCCGAAGATGGTCGGGCTCGCCAACTACGCCGAGGCCCTCACCGACCCGATGGTGTGGACGACGTTCGGCAACACGCTGCTGTTCACCGTGCTGACCACGATCCCGCTGGTGGTGCTGGCCCTCGTGGCGGCGCTGCTGGTCAACATGGGGCTGCCGGGGCAGTGGGTGTGGCGCATGTCGTTCTTCCTGCCGTACCTGCTGGCCTCGACCGTGGTGAGCCTGTTCTGGAAGTGGCTCTACAACCCCGAGCTCGGGCTGATCAACGCCGTGTTCGGCTTCTTCGGGGCCGAGGGCGAGAAGTGGCTGCAGGACCCGGACACCGCCATGGCGGCGATCGCGATCACCACCACGTGGTGGACGCTCGGCTTCAACTTCCTGCTCTATCTGGCCGCGCTGCAGAACATCCCCAGCACGGTCTACGAGGCCGCCTCGATCGACGGGGCGGGCAAGTGGCGCCAGCTCTTCTCGATCACGCTGCCGCTGCTGCGCAACACCACCATGCTCATCCTCGTGCTGCAGGTCCTGGCCTCGCTCAAGGTCTTCGACCAGATCTACCAGATGACGTCCGGCGGCCCCGACGACAGCACCCGCTCGATCCTCATGTACGTCTTCGACTCCGGCTTCACCGGCTACCGGCTCGGCTACGCCTCGGCCATCTCCTACGTCTTCTTCGCCATCATCCTGGTCCTGTCGCTGCTGCAACTGAGGTTCGCCCGGAGGTCCGACCACTCATGAAGAGCACCACTGCCGGGCGCGTCATGGCCTTCGTGGTCCTCGCCCTGTTCAGCCTCCTGATGCTGGCGCCGTTCCTGTGGGCGGTGAACACCTCGCTCAAGTCGGAGGCCGACGCCAGCGCCTCACCCGTGACGATCCTGCCCGCGGGCGGCTACACCTGGGAGATCTACGCCAACGTCTTCAAGATGGGCAACATCCCCACCTGGATGGTCAACAGCCTCATCGTGGCGACCGGCGTCACCCTCATCACGCTGGTGATCTCCACCCTGGCCGGGTACGCGTTCTCCCGGCTGGACTTCGTCGGCCGCAAACCCCTCCTGGCCCTCACGGTCGCCTCGATCATGGTCCCGGGGACCATCTTCATCGTGCCGCTCTTCGACGAGATGCTCGCCTTCGACATGGTGGACACGTACTGGGGGATCATCCTGCCCCAGGTGGTCGCGCCGGTCATGGTGTTCATCCTCAAGCGCTTCTTCGACAGCATCCCCCGCGAGCTGGAGGACGCCGCCCGGGTGGACGGGGCCAACTCGTTCCGCATCTTCCTGCGGATCGTGCTGCCGCTGTCGCGGCCCATCATCGCGGCGGTCGCGATCTTCACGTTCGTCGGCGCGTGGAACAACTTCCTGTGGCCGTTCATCGTGACCAACGACCCCAACCTGATGACCCTGCCCGTCGGGCTGCAGACCGTCACCAACGGCTACGGCGTCGTCTTCGCCCAGCTCATGGCCGGCGCCGTGCTGGCCGCGCTGCCCCTGATCCTGGTGTTCCTGTTCTTCCAGCGGCAGATCATCAAGGGCATCGCCACCACCGGCCTCGGCGGCCAGTGACCGAGGAAAGGCATTCGATGGCCGTCACCACGGCTCCGTTCCTCACCGGCGGCGGCCGGGTGGAGCTGCGTCCCCACAGCTATCCCGAGCCGGGGCCGGGCCAGTTGCTCGTCCGGCCGCGCGCCAACGCGCTGTGCGGCAGCGACCACGGCCTCTTCCGCGACGGCACCCCGGTCGTCGCGGGCCACGAGGCCGCGGGCACGGTCGCCGCCGCGGGCCCGGACACCACCACCCCGGTGGGGACCCGCGGCGTGATCTACCTCATGGCCTACTGCGGGCGCTGCCGGAGCTGCCGCGCCGGCGCGACCAACCTCTGCCTGGACAAGGCCGGCGACATGGGCTTCAACCGCGACGGCGGTCTCGGCCCGCTGGAGGTCGTGGAGGAACGGATGTTCTTCCCGGTCGGCGACGACCTCCCGTTCCCCCTGGCCACGATGCTCCTGGACGTCATGGGCACCAGCGGCGCCGCGCTGGACAGGGCGCTGAGCGTCCGCCCCGGCATCGAGTCGCTGCTGGTCACCGGAGCGGGCCCGGTCGGCGCCGGGATCCTGGCCGTCGCCCGGCTCAGGCTGGGCGCCGACGTGCCGATCTACGTCAGCGATGTCTCCGCGTGGCGGCTGTCCTTCGCGGAGTCGCTCGGCGGCATCCCCGTCGACGCCGGCTCCGTCGCGGGCCTGCCGGAGGTGGACGCCGCCGTGGACGCGTCGGGCCGCGCCGTCGCCCGGCGCTCCGCCCTCGACCGGCTCTCCAAGAGGGGCGTCCTGGTCTGCGTCGGCCACGGGGAGGGGCTGGAGCTGGACGTCTCGCCGGACCTCATCGCGACCGGGCGGGCGGTGCTGGGCAGCGAGTACTTCCCGTACGCGGACTTCCCGGCCAACCTGGAACTCCTACGGCGCAACGCCGGCTACCTCGGCCGGATCGTGACCCACACCTTCGACGTCAGCGAGACCGCGGCCGCGTTCGAGACGTTTCTGTCCGGCGAGTCCGGCAAGGTCGTCGTCACCCAGGAGGACGCGTGAACGCGCCCGCCCGCGTGGCCATCGTCGGCGCGGGCCAGTGGGGCGAGCAGCACGCCCGCGCCTTCTCCGCCCGGGCCGACTCCCGTGTCGTGGGGGTGTTCTCCCGCGACCTGGCCCGCGCGCGGCGGCGCGCGGCCCGCTGGTCCACCCAGGCGTACGACGACGTCGGGCGCATGATCGACGAGACCGGCCCCGACCTGATCAGCGTCTGCCTGCCCAACACCGAGCACTACGCGCCCACGCTGGACCTCATCCGGCGCGAGATCCCGCTCCTGGTGGAGAAACCGCTGGTCTTCGACCTGGACGAGGCCGACACGCTGCTCGCCGAGGCCCGCGAGCGCGACCTGTTCTTCGCGATCAACTTCAACCACCGCTACGCCGAGCCCGTCGTACGCGCCAGGCGCGACCTCGACGCGGGCCGGCTGGGCGAGCTGTCGTTCGCCACCTGGCGCTTCGGCGGCGAGGGCGGCTCGGCCCACCATCCGCACGCCAACCTCATCGAGACCCAGTGCCACGGCCTCGACCTGCTCGAGCACCTGGTAGGCCCGATCGACGCGGTCAGCGCCGAGATGACGAGGGGCGGCTCCACACTGGTCGTCGCGGCCCACTTCGCCTGCGGCGCGGTCGGCAGCCTCGTCGGCTCGTACGACTCCTCCTACGCCTACCCCCGCACCCACCACGTCGAGGTCAACGGCGACGCGGGCCGGCTGCTGATCGACGACACCACCCGGCGTTACGAGTTCTCCGCCGCCGGGTCGGAGGAGCGCACGGTCTGGGAGGCCGGCTACTTCAACGACCGGGCGCGCTCGTTCCACGAGACCTTCGACGCGCACCTCGACGCGCTCATGCCCGCGCTGCTGGCCGGGGCGGCGCCGCCCGTCCCGGCGGAGGCGGGTCGCCGGGCGCTGCGGATCGCGTACAAGGTGATCGAGGCGTTCGAGACAGGCCGCCGGGTCGGCGTGCCGCCTCACTGACTCGACTCGCGCACCTCCAACCGGAAGTCCACCAGGACGTGCGGCCCGCGCCCGCTGGGCTTGCCGGTGATCTGCTCGTGGAGCATCGCGACGGCGTTCCTGGCCAGCGCCTCCACGTCGGGGGAGACGGACGTCAGCGACGGCGTCGAATAGCGTGCCTCCTCGACGTCGTCGAAGCCCACCAGCGCGACCTCCTGCGGCACCCGGACCCCCCGGGCGCGCAGCGCGCGGAGCGCGCCGAGGGCGAGGGAGTCGTTCATCGCGTAGATGGCGTCCGGCAGTGGCCGCCCGGCGTCCATGTGCTCCTCGATCGCCGCCTGGCCGCCCGCGCGGGTCCAGTCGGCCTCGACCATCAGTTTGTCGTCGGCCGTCAGCCCCGCCTCGGCCATCCCCTCGAGAAAGCCCTGCAGCCGCTCCCGCGCCGTGACGTTGCCGTGGGGCGCGTAGCCGAGCAGCATGAGCCGCCGTCTGCCCGTGCCCGTCAGGTGGCGCGCCACCGCCACCGAGGCCTCCCGGTTCGGGATGCGGACGTGGTGGACCGGCCTCTCCAGGATCTGGTCGCCGACCAGCACGATCGGATAGTCGGGGCGGCGGAGCTCCCCGTCGCCCGGCCGGAGCGAGATGGCCGTCATGATCGCGCCGTCGGTGAGCTGGTTGCGGCCGCCCGCCAGCACCCTCAGCTCGCGCTCCCGGTCCGAGCCGGTCAGCTCGATCAGCACCGTGTATCCGAGCGCCTCGGCCTCGCGCACGACCGGGCTCGCGAGGTCGGCGAAGTAGCGGGCCCTGAAGTCGGGGACGACGAGCGCGATGAGCCCCGTCCTGGCGGCCCGGAGGCTGCGGGCGGCGGCGTTGGGGACGTAGCCGAGCGTCGCCATGGCGTCGAGCACGCGCCTGCGGGTCTCCGGACGGACGAACTCGTAGTCGTTGACGACGTTGGAGACCGTGCGCTGGGAGACACCGGCGGCGCGGGCGACGTCGTGCATGCTCACGGCCATCTGAGCGGCGCCTCACCCGGTGTCGACATCACGGCCTTCATCGTACTTTCGAGTAACACCCGATCTCATCTGGTTAACGTTGCAGCGTCCGAAGCCACCGACGACCCGGCTCCGCGCGCGGACGACACCGCTCCGCGCGCGGAC
>NZ_JBFAIM010000028.1:0-133094 GCF_040654715.1 Nonomuraea sp. NPDC050643
GTCCCGTCTGCCCCGGGGGGGGGGGGGGGGGTTGGGGGGGGGGGGGGGGGGCGCGCCCGGGGCCGGGGGGGGGGGGGGGGGGGGGGCCGGGGGGCCCCCCCCCCGCCTCACCCCCACGCTTCGGCGCCCGGCGTTCGCCGTCCCTGACGGGCGCTCGTACCTGTCGGCTGCCCTCATTTCACGAGACGTAACGAGCGCTCCCAGGCGGATCAGCCGCCGGCCCGCTCCAGCCGGCGCCGCGCCCGTTCCACCGAGGCCGGCAGCCCGCGCCGCTCGGCGAGCGCCCGGGGCAGCCTCGGTACGGCCGTACGCAGCCCCGCCCACCCCGCCGGCCCGCCACGTAGCGCGTCGAACGACCGGCGCGCCACCACCCGCCACGGGCGGCGCAGCACCGCGGTCAGCACGGCGTCGCGCGCGGCCAGCGCCTGCCTGCCGCGTGGGTCCCTGACGGGCGAGGGGTGATGGTGGGCCACGACGTCGTCCACGTACGCCAGCCCCCACCCCTTGGCGGCCAGGTCCACGGCCAGCCGTTCCTCCTCGCCGAAGAAGAAGAGCACGTCGTCGAAGCCGCCGGCCTCGAGGAACGCCTCCCTGCGCACCACCGCCCCGCACCCCAGGAACCCCAGCACGCTCGGCCCCGGCAGGCCGGGCTCGACGCCGAGAGGTGAGCGGCGCATCCGCTCCGACCTCGCGTCCAGCCGCTCCTCCGGGCCCACCAGCACGCGGGCGGCCACCAGCGCCAGCCGCGGGCAGGCGTCCAGCACGTCGGCGGCCCGCTCCAGCGCGCCCCGCGCCCACCAGGAGTCGTCGCCGGCGAAGGCCACGTACGGCGTCCCGGCCAGCCGGACGCCGAGGTTGCGCGCGGGCGCGCCCAGGTCGGCGCCCGGCTCGACGAGCCGGACGTCGGGGAAGTGGCGGCGGACGAACCCGGCGGTCCCGTCGGTGGAGTCGTTGTCCACGAGGATCACCGGGCGGGGGTGCAGGGGGAGGGAGCGGGCCAGTGACCGCAGCCGGTCCTTGCTCGCCACCACCACCGTGACCCGCGCTTCACCCGTCACATGGGGTCACTTACCGCCAGCCCTTCTCTTACTCCTCCCGCGAGGGCATTGACGACCGGCGCGGGAGGGCGTAAGAAGAGGGTAACAGTGTTACCCGATAGAAACGGCGTTACCACATGACCTCCGTGTACCAGCAGGCCCAGCGGGAAGGGCAGAGCGTCGTCAGGGCGGCGATTCTCGACGCGGCCAAGCGGCTGCTCGTCGCAGAGGGCCCGGCGTCGCTCACCGTCCGGCGGATCTCCGGCGAGGTGGGCTGCTCCACGAAGGTGATCTACACGCTCTTCGGCGGCAAAGACGGGCTCAGCGAGGCGCTGTGGCTGGAGGGGTTCGCCAGGTTCGAGCGGCGGCTGCTGCGGGTGTCCCCGGAGGGCGACGCCCTGGATCGGCTGTACGCGGGGCTCATGGCCTACCGGGACTACGCGCTGAGCGAGCCCGACTACTACCGGGTCATGTTCCAGGGCGCGATGCCGGGGTTCAAGCCGGGGGAGGCGGCGGTCGAGGCGGCCAAGAGGACGTTCGACCTGCTGGTGCACGGCGTGGCGCACTGCATGGAGGCCGGGGTGCTGCGGGGGGCGGGCGGGGCCGGCGCGGTGGAGATCGCCGACGTGCTGTGGATGGCCATTCACGGCGCCGTAAGTCTGGAAATTTCGTGTTTTTTCGATGAGGACGTGGCCGCGCGGCGCTACCGGCTGCTCTGCACCTCGGTGCTGACGCCGTTCCTGGCCGCCCGCAGCGCCACCGATGAGGCGACGGACGAGAGGGACATGTCATGACCACCCCGTACAAGGATGGCTTCGCTCCGGTCTCCGAGGAGATCACGGCCTTCGACCTCGAGGTCACCGGGCGCATCCCGGCCGAGCTCAACGGCCGCTACCTGCGCAACGGGCCCAACCCGCTCAGCCTCGACGACCCCAGCGCCGGTCACCTGTTCCTCGGCGAGGGCATGGTGCACGGCGTACGGCTGCGCGACGGCCGCGCCGAGTGGTACCGCAACCGCTGGGTCCGCAGCGCGGCCGTCGCCCAGCGGCTCGGTGAGCAGCCGAGGCCGGGGCCGGTCCACGCGGGCATGGACTTCGCGGCCAACACCCACGTCATCGGGGTGGGCGGGCGCACGTTCGCCACCGTGGAGGCGGGGGCGCTGCCGTACGAGCTGGGCTACGAGCTCGACACCGTCGGCGCGTGCGACTTCGGCGGCGGGCTGCCCGGCGGGTACGCCGCGCACACCCACGCCGACCCGGTCACCGGCGAGCTGCACGCGCTGGCCTACTACTGGGGCTGGGACCACCACCAGCACGTCGTCATCGACGCCAAGGGCCAGGTCACGCAGGTCAGGGACATCCCGATCCCCGACGCGCCAATGGTGCACGACTTCGCGATCACCGAGCGGTTCGTGGTGATCTACGACCTGCCGGTCACGTTCAGCATGGAGCACGCGCAGGCGGGGACGCTGCTGCCGTACGCGTGGAACGAGGCGCACGCCGCCAGGATCGGGCTCCTGTCGCGCGAGAGCGGCGACCTGCGGTGGGTGGAGGCGCCGTCGTGCTGGGTGTTCCACACGCTCAACGCCTACGACGACGGCGACACGGTGGTGGTGGACGTGGTCAGCTACCCGAAGGGGTTCGTGGACGCGCGGCTCGACGCGGGCGGCCCGCCCACGCTCGACCGGTGGCGGATCGACCTGACCACCGGCCGGGTCGGGCAGACGCGGCTCGACGACCGCACGCAGGAGTTCCCGCGCATGGACGAGCGCCGTACCGGCCTGCCCTACCGCTACGGCTACACCGCCACCACCCGTGAGCTGCACGACGTGGTCGGGCGGGGCGAGGTCGAGCTGGAGGACCTGCCCGACGAGGCGTTCGACAACACGCTCATCAAGCACGACCTGGAGCGGGGCACGCAGGAGTCGCGGCGGTTCGGGCGGGGCGCGTACGTGGGCGAGCCCGTGTTCGTCGGCGCGGGGGAGGCCGAGGACGACGGCTACGTGATCTCGTACGTCAACAACCCGGCCAGGGGCGCCGCCGACCTGGTGATCCTGCCGGCGCAGGACTTCACCGGCGAGCCGGTCGCCACCGTGCACCTGCCCGCCCGCGTGCCGCTCGGCTTCCACGGGAGCTGGATCGCCGACTGACCTGGAGGCGGTAGCCTTCTCAGGTTGGGAAAACGTGAACAGGGGAGAGGCCGTGACCGGACTGGTCGTCGCCATGGACGGCCCTTCGGGGTCGGGTAAGTCGAGCGTGTCGCGCGGGGTCGCCCGCGCGCTGGGCCTGCGTTACCTCGACACCGGGGCGATGTACCGCGCGATGACCTGGTGGATGCTCCAGCAGGGCGTCGACCTGGCCGACCCCGCCGCCGTCGCGGCTCGCAGCGGCGAGCCCGCCATCGTCGCGGGCACCGATCCCGACGGCCCCGCCATCCACGTCGACGGCGTCGACGTGGCGGGGCCGATCAGGCAGGGCGACGTCACCGGCGCGGTCTCCGTCGTCGCCGCCGTCCCCGAGGTGCGGGTGCGCCTGGTCGCTCTGCAGCGGGAGATCATCGGCTCCGGTGACATCGTGGTCGAGGGCCGCGACATCGGCACGGTCGTCTACCCCGACGCCGCCGTCAAGGTCTACCTGACGGCCGATCCGGAGGCCCGTGCCCGCCGGCGCAGCGCCGAGCTGACCGGCTCCACGGTGGAGGCGCACCAGGCCGCCATGGCCCGGCGTGACACCCTGGATTCAACACGTAAGACGGACCCACTCTCGATGGCGGCTGGCGCCGTCGAGCTCGACACCACCCCGTTGACGCTGGAGGAGGTCATCGGGGAGGTGCTGAGGCTGGTCAAAGAGCGCACCTGAGCGTGCGGTACTCACAAAGGATGAAATATCGTGTCCACGGGGGATTGGGTCGAGGCAGACCTCGACGATCTTGAGATCACCGAGCACTACGACAGCACTCCGCTGCCGGTCGTCGCCATCGTAGGACGGCCGAACGTCGGCAAGTCCACGCTGGTCAACCGCATTATCGGCCGCCGCGAGGCCGTCGTCGAGGACGTTCCGGGGGTCACCCGCGACCGCGTCACCTACGACGCCAACTGGCGTGGCCGCCGCTTCACCGTCGTCGACACCGGCGGCTGGGACCCCGAGGCCACCGGGATGAACCTGCGCATCGCCGAGCAGGCCCAGGTCGCCGTCGAGCTGGCCGACGTCATCGTCTTCGTGGTCGACGCCACGGTGGGCGCGACCGACGCCGACGAGATCGTGGGCTCGATCCTGCGGCAGTCGGGCAAGCCGGTCATCCTGGCCGCCAACAAGGTGGACAACCAGCAGCTCGAGCTGGAGGCCGCCGCGCTGTGGTCGCTCGGGCTGGGCGAGCCCTACCCGGTGTCGGCCCTGCACGGGCGCTCCAGCGGTGACCTGCTCGACGTGATGCTCGACGCGCTGCCCGACACGCCCGCCGTCACGTTCGGCACCGAGCGGGGGCCCGCGCGCGTGGCCCTGCTCGGCAAGCCCAACGTCGGCAAGTCCTCGCTGCTCAACAAGCTGGCCGGCGAGGAGCGGGTGCTGGTCGACCCGATGGCGGGCACCACCCGCGACCCGGTGGACGAGCTGATCGAGCTGGGCGGGCGCACCTGGCGCTTCGTCGACACGGCCGGCATCCGGCGGCGCGACCGCGAGCTGCAGGGCGCCGACTTCTACGCCGCCATGCGCACGCGGGCGGCGCTGGAGCGCACCGAGGTGGCGATCGTGCTGATCGACGCCAGCGAGCCGCTCACCGAGCAGGACCTGCGCATCATCGGCCTGGTCATCGAGTCGGGGCGGGCCATGGTGGTCGCCTTCAACAAGTGGGACCTGGTCGACGAGGACCGGCGCTACTACCTGGAGAAGGAGATCGACCGGCAGCTCGTACGCACGCCGTGGGCGCTGCGGGTCAACATCTCGGCCAAGACCGGGCGGCACGTCGACCGGCTGGTCCCGGCGCTGGAGAAGGCGCTCGACTCGTGGTCGACGCGGGTGCCGACGGCGCGGCTCAACGCGTTCTTGACCGAGCTGGTGCAGCAGACGCCGCCGCCGGTGCGGGGCGGCAAGCAGCCGAAGATCCTCTTCGCCACGCAGGCGTCGGTGGAGCCGCCGAAGTTCGTGCTGTTCACCTCCGGGTGGCTGGAGGACACCTACCGGCGCTTCATCGAGCGGCGGATCCGCGAGGAGTTCGGCTTCGCCGGATCGCCCATCGATGTCACGATGAAGATCCGGGAAAAGCGCCAGAAGAAGGATAAATAGGCATTTGGCG
This sequence comes from Nonomuraea sp. NPDC050643, assembly GCF_040654715.1. Taxonomy (NCBI): domain Bacteria; kingdom Bacillati; phylum Actinomycetota; class Actinomycetes; order Streptosporangiales; family Streptosporangiaceae; genus Nonomuraea; species Nonomuraea sp. NPDC050643. The sequence goes on from NZ_JBFAIM010000028.1 coordinate 5,328, forward strand.
GACAAGGGGGGCGGCAATGCCTTTGCCGTCCCCCTCCGCATGCTCATAAGATCAGACGCAACACGTTGACGGAGACGAGTAGCCAGCGGCTTCGCACGGGCCGAGAGAGCCGCCGGTAGCTGCGAAGGCGGTCCCGCGCACCACTGGCGAAGACACTCCCGAGTGCGGGGAGGAAATGCCCCGCCGGTCTGACCCCCGTCACCAGGTCGTCGAGGTCGCCTCGCCAGAGGCGGCGAAAGTGCGGTGGCACCGGGAGCTCCCTTCTCCCCCGCACTCCCAAGGGGTCATGCACTTCCTCGTGAGGAGCTGTGATGATCTCTCGTGTCATGTCGGCGGAGCTCGCTGAGCACGCCGGGCAACGAGTGACGATCGCCGGGTGGGTCCATCGCCGCCGGCGGCTCAAATCCGTGTCCTTCCTCGTCGTCAGAGACCGTGCCGGTCTGGCCCAGGCGGTGACCGAGGGCGACCTGCCTCCAGAGGAGAGCGTCGTCGAGGTCACCGGCACCGTGGCCGCCAACCCGCAGGCGCCCGGCGGGTTCGAGCTGGTCTCGCCCGAGGTCGAGGTGCTGGCGGAGCCCCGGGTGGCGCCGCCGTTCGACCTGTACCGGCCGGTCGTCGGGGCCTCGCTCCCGACCGTGCTCGACCACGCTCCCGTCGCGCTGCGGCACCCGCTGCTGCGGGCGCCGCTGGAGATCTCGGCGGCCAGCGCGGCCGGGTTCCGCGAGACGCTCGACGGGCTGGGCTTCACCGAGATCCACACGCCGAAGATCGTCGCCTCGGCCACCGAGTCGGGCGCGAACGTCTTCGGCATCGACTACTTCGGCCGGACCGCGTACCTCGCGCAGTCGCCGCAGTTCTACAAGCAGACCATGGTCGGGGTGTTCGAGCGGGTCTACGAGGTCGGGCCCGTCTTCCGCGCCGAACCGCACGACACGGTACGGCATCTGGCCCAGTACACGAGCCTGGACGCCGAGCTCGGCTTCATCCGCGACCACCGCGACGTGATGGCGGTGCTGCGGGAGGTGGTGGCGGGCATGCTCGACTCGGTACGCCGCCGCGCCGCCCCCGCCCTCGACCTCCTGGAGGTCGCGCTGCCGGAGGTGCCCGACGAGATCCCGGCCATCCACTTCACCGAGGCGCAGGAGCTGACCTCGTCCGGAGAGCCCGACCTCGCGCCCGCGCAGGAGCGGTGGCTGTCGGAGTGGGCGGAGAAGGAGCACGGGTCGGAGTTCCTGTTCGTCACCGGGTACCCGATGGCCAAGCGGCCCTTCTACACCCATCCCGACCCTGCCCGGCCCGGCTACTCCAACGGCTTCGACCTGCTGTTCCGCGGGATGGAGCTGGTGACGGGCGGGCAGCGGCTGCATCGGTACGCCGACTACACCGCGGCGCTGGCCGCCAAGAACGAGGAGACGGGGCCGTACCGGGGGTACCTTCAGGCGTTCCGCTACGGGATGCCGCCGCACGGCGGGTTCGCCATGGGGCTGGAGCGGTGGACGGCCCGGCTGACGGGCGCCGCCAACATCCGCGAGAGCACGGCCTTCCCCCGCGACCTCAACCGCCTCTCACCCTGACGCGCCGCGAACCCTGACGCCCCGCGCGCGATCGACGACCTGCGCACGGTTGAGGGCCCTCACACGATTGAGAGTCCTCAGCCGTGTGAGGGCCCTCTCACGCCACTTCGGGCGGGAGCCCTGCCGGTCGGCGAGGCCGGCGCGGTCAGGGGTGTGCCCTGCGTGGCATGAGGAGGGCGACGGCCGCGCCGAGCAGGCAGATGAAGGCCGTGACGAGGAACATCTCGGTGTACTCGGTGTGCAGCGCCGCCTGCACCTTCCCCGTGTAGTCGGCCAGCCGCCGCTGATAGGTCTCCGGGTCGACCCCGAACGGGAGCGGCGTGTCGAGATCGGCCGTCAGCGACTGGAACCGGTAGAACCCCCACGCCGACACCGCCGCGATGCCGATGAGCATGCCCATCATCCGGGCCACCACGACCGCCGCCGACGCCACGCCGTGCTGCGCGGCCGTGCTCACCCGCAGCACCGCCGACGAGACCGGGGCGATCACCAGGCCCAGCCCGAGCCCGGCCACGACCAGGTCGAGGTCGACCGCGAGGCCCGCGCCGGCCAGGTCGAGCGGCCACCGGCTCATCAGCCAGTAGCCGGCCGCCGCCACCGCCAGGCCCCCCACGGCCACGACCCGCTCGCCCATCCTGCGCGACAGCAGCCCGCCGACCAGGGCTCCGGCGGTCAGCGCGGCCAGGAACCTGGCCAGGACCAGCGACGCCTCCAGCGCGGTCTTGCCGAGCAGGGTCTGGGCGGTGAACGGGACGAACACCATGGTGACGAGGAGCGCGGCCCCGGCCAGGAAGCTGACGGCCAGGGTGGCGAGCAGGGGGCCCTTGCGGGTGCCGGTGAGGTCGAGGAGGCGTACCGGGGAGCGGATCTCCCACCACACGAAACCGCCGCCCGCCAGCGCGCCGGCCGCGATCACCGGCAGGCCCCACGGAGGGAGCACGGAGCTGGCCGGGTCGGGGTTGTACAGGCCGACGACGAGGAGCCCGAGGGCCAGCGCGAGCAGCACCCCGCCGACGACGTCCACCCGCCCGGCGGCCATCGTGGTACGGGTCCCGGTGGCGCCCGCCTCCACTGCGGCGTCCGCCCTCCGGGAATCCGCCGCCGCGACGCCGCCTCCCGGCAGGTGGGCCGGAAGAGCGGCGCCCGTCGTGACGTCGGCGGCCTTTGCGCTGTCGGCGGTCACTGTGACGTCCGTGTTCATGCCGGCCGTCGTGATGTCGGCGGGCGTCGTGTCCGTGGTGGAGCTCGTGGTGGTGGTCGGTGCGGCGGTGTCAGAGGGAGCGGTGAGGGAGCGGGTGTGGGGTGGGACGGTGAGGTGGACGGCGATGGCGGCCAGGGCGGCGAGAGGCAGGTTGATCCAGAAGATGGCGTGCCAGCCACCGAGTTCGACACCTGCCACCACGGTGCTGGGGATCAGCGCCACCACGCCGCCGTACAGCGGGCCGAGCGCGCTGCCCAACTCCTGGGCCGCCCCCACCGCCCCCAGGGCCACGGGACGCTCCCGCTCGTCCCACAGGTCCCCGATGAGCGCCATGGTGATCGGCAGCAGCGCGCCCCCGGCCACCCCCTGCACGGTACGCCCGGCCACCACCATGCCCTCCCCGGACGCCAGGGCCGTCAGCACCGACCCGACGGCGAACGCGGCCAGGCAGGCGTGGATCAGGGGCCGCCGCCCGTAGCGGTCGGAGAGCTGGCCGAGCAGGGGCATCGCGGCGACGTAGCCCAGCAGGAAGCCCGTGACGATCGGCGTCGCCCGCTCCAGGTGGTTGAGCGGGATGCCGACGTCCTCGGCGATGTCGATGAGGACCGTCACCACCACGTACGCGTCCAGCGCGGCCAGGAGCACCACCGCGCCGCCCGCGCCGAGCGCGACCCGGCGGGCGCGCCTCATTTGGCGGCGGGCGGCGTGATCGTGACCGGCGCGTCGTAGTCGCTGAACGACACCGTCACCGTGCCGCCCTGCAGGGGCAGGCTCGCCTTGGTGAGCCGGCTCGTCGCCTGGTCGAGCCAGACCTTGCCGTTGACGCCCTGCGTGACGCCGGGCACGATCTGGCCGACGACCTGGGCGGGGAAGGTGGTGGCGACCCGGTAGGAGCCGCTCTCCACGGCCTCGACCTTCGGATCGGTGGCCGTGGCGAGCAGTTGCGCGATGCCCTTGGTCGGCTCGAGGATCACCGACGGGTCGTAGAACTGCGCGAGCTGCTGGCGGGTCATCTTCTGGAAGCCACCCGTCGGGCCCTTGAAGTGCACGGTCTCCCCGATGAGGGAGAAGCTGACCTCCTGCAGGGTGCCCAGCACGTCGAGCGTGATCGTGCCGTCGGCGTTCCCCTCCGCCGTGAGCCGGCCGTCGGCCTTCTTGACCGGTACGTTGGGCTTGCCTTCTGTCGCGATGGCGAAGCCGGCCGACTTGACGTTCTTCATGGCCTCGGAGGCCTTCTTCATCAGGTCGGGACCGGCGGGCAACTCGGCTCCGCCGCCGCCCGACGAGCACGCCGAAGCCAACGCGAGCACGGCCACGAGGAGGAGCTTTCTGAGCATGACCGGATCGTAGCGAGCGCCCGCGAGGGCCGTGCGCCATCCCCGATATCGGTTGGGTGTCAGCGCAGCTTCTTCAGATGCTCCACGATCGGAGCGTACGCCTCCTCGATCGCGTCGAGCTGCTCGTCGGTGAGCAGGTCGACGAAATGCTCACGCACGCTCGTCACGTGGAACGGTGCCACCCGCTGGATCGTCTCCCAGCCCTCGTCGGTGAGCACGGCGAACGTGCCCCGCCGGTCGTCCCGGCAGTCCTCCCTGGTCACCAGGCCCTTGGCCTCCATGCGGGAGATCTGGTGCGACAACCGGCTGCGCGACTGGATCGTCGCGTCGGCCAGGTCGCTCATCCGCATGCGGCGGCCCTGGCTCTCGGAGAGGTTGACGAGGATCTCGTAGTCGTTCAGCGAGAGCGAGTGCTCCTGCAACTCGCGGTCGAGCCGGTGCAGGAGCAGCCTGTGCAGCGCCAGGTGCGTACGCCAGGCACGCTGTTCGGCGATGGAAAGCCAGCGAGGCGCGCTCATGATCTCTAATCTAGCGCACATACAGTGGTGCGCTATGGAGGAGAAATCGGGCGAGAGCCTGGGCACGGTGCTCGTGGCCGGCGCGGCGAACCTGACGATCGCCCTGGCCAAACTCATCGCCGGTCTCATCGGCGGCTCGGCGGCCATGCTGTCGGAGGCGGCACACTCCGCCGCCGACACCGTGACCGAACTCCTGCTGCTGGTGTCGGTCCGCCGCTCCGACAAGCCCGCCGACCGGCGGCACCCGTTCGGGTACGGCAAGGCCGGCTTCTTCTGGGCCATGATGGCGGCGGTCGCGACGCTGGTCGGCGGGGCGGGCTTCTCGATCACGCACGGCCTGCACGAGATCAGCCACGGCGAGGAGCTGTCGAACCTCACCCCCTCCTACATCGTCCTGGCCGTCTCCTTCGTCATCGAGAGCGTCTCGCTGACCAAGGCGCTCTCGCAGTTGCGCGGTGAGGCCGCGCGACACCGCGTCGGCCCGCTGCGCCTGGTGCGGCTCACCTCCGACACCGCGCTGAAGGCCGTCCTGTTCGAGGACGTCGCGGCCCTCATCGGGCTGCTGATCGCGGGCGCCGGGCTGCTCGGCTCGCAGCTCAGCGGCTCGGCGCTCTGGGACGGCGCCGCGTCGGTCGCGATCGGCCTGCTCCTGCTGGTCGTCGCGCTCATCCTGATCCAGTCGAACATGTCGCTGCTCATCGGCCAGGCCGCGCCCCTGCAGATCGAGAGCGGCATCCGCGCCGAGCTGATGGCCCAGCCGGAGGTGGTGGCGGTGGTCGAGCTCCTCACCATGATGATCGGCCCCGGTGACATCCTGGTCGCCGCGAAGATCGACTTCCGGGACGAGGCGAGCGCGGCCGGAGTGGAGCGCGCCTGCGAGGAGGTGGACCGGCGGCTGCGGGATCGCTTCCCGGGCGTCAAACAGGTCTTCCTCGACCCGACCCCGACCAGCCGCCGGCCCTCCTAGCGATCACTCCGGGATCGGCGCCCTCCGGGCCGGGGCGTCGGTGACGATCGCGACCCGGATGTCCGGGCCCGCGCTCCACTCCAGCAGGTGCCGGCCGGTCATGTCGTCGCCGCCCGCGTTGAGCTTGTCGAGGGTCAGTTCGCCTCGTTTGATCAGCGCCTCCTTGCGCGTCCAGTGCCTGATCAGCTCGTCGTTGCCGGTGACCATCGCGCGCTCGCGCGGGGTGAGCACCCGGTCGGCCAGGCCCGGGTCGAGCGGGCCGGGCGGCACGTGCTCGGCGTCCACGCCGACCTTGCCCGGCCCGGCGGCCGCGCACACGTAGCCGCGCGTGTGACTGAAGCTCACCCCCAGGTCGGGGGCCTGCTCGAGATAGGGCCTGCCGTGCCCGAACCCGTGCAGGTCGCAATATTGCAGCAGGGTCAGCTCATCCGGCCGGGCGTCGAGGACGGCGGCGGCGCAGAGTCGTACGAGGAGGTGGGCCGCGACGAAGCAGTCGCGGTCGGCCTCGAACCTGAACCGCGCGGCTCGCTCCCGCTCCACCTCGGTGAGCCAGTCGTCCGGGGCGCGCACCTCGTCGGGGCGGCCACCCATCGCTAAAGGGCCGATCGTCAGTCCTTCTTCTTCTCGTCGCCGTCGAGGTTGTACTGGTCTTCCGAGGCCGCGCCGAGCACGGTCACGTCATGGATCTTCCAGGTCCCCTTCTCCTTCACAAGACTGATCTTAAGGTGGGAGTCCTTGACGGAGCGGATCGCCTGCGAAGTGTTCACCTGTTGATCGACGACGACGATGGCGTGGGCGGTGGCCTCGTCCACGTCGGCCACGTACACCTCACGCACCGTGGCGTGCGCGGTGGCCTTGAGCTTGACGATGACCTGCGCCATCGTGCCGCCGAACGCGGCGTCGTAGGTGGCCAGGAAGTCGCCCGTGGCCTGGGCGGCGAGGGTGGAGCGGGTGGTCTGGAGGTCCTGGTAGTCGTAGCTGAGCAGGGCCGTGCTGAACGCGCCGGCCGCGCCGGAGACCTCCAGGCGCAGGGCGCGCTCGGACTCCAGCCTGGTGAGGGCGTCCTGGGCCTGGGTGGCGGAGATCCACTGCAGCACGGCGGTGGCGGCGATCGCGGCCACCACCATCGCGGCCATGGCCCCCATCACCCGCGCCCGCGTGAACCGCCCCCCACCCTTCGCGGGGGCCACGCCGGACGCCGGAGCCGCGCCGGGCTCGGCGGTCGCGTCCGACGCCGGAGTCGCGCCGGATTCGGGGGCTGTGTCGGGTTCAGGGGCCGTGTCGGATGTGGAGGCCGCGTCGGAGGCGGTTTGCGGGGTCGTCTCGGGGCGGGGGGCGGCGTCCGGTTCGGGGCGGGTGGCCGCCGGGTCGGTGGGGCCGGTGGAGGCCTCGCCCGTCGCGGCGGGTTCTTCCGTGCGGGCCTGCTCGGCGACGTCCGGCCTGGTGGTCATGTCGACTCCTCACGGCGGCGGGCGGCCCGGCCCGCCGCGATCCAGCCCACGATGCCACCACTCGCCACCACGGCGAGGAATATCGCGGCAATCAGCGGAGCGGTGTTCAGCGGGGTATCGGACGCGGCCCGGGTGGCGGCCACGCCCTTGGGCGTGCGCGTGGCCTCGGGGCTCTTCTCGGGTTCCTCGGTGTTCTTCGCGACCGGGCGTTCCGGCGTCTTACGGGGCCGCTCGGTGGGAGGGCCGGCGACGTCCCGGCGGTCACCTGCGCGGTCACCTGCGCGGTCACCGGTGCGGTCGTCGGTGCGGTCGGATCCGGCGGCCCGCCGGTCGGGGCAGGTGCGCAGCTTGGGCACCGTGGGCGGGCCGAGCGGGCCCGCGTACTCCTCGGCCGGGGTGGGGCCGCCCGGCACGCTGAAGACGAACGTCGCCTTGCCGTACACGGTGCCGCCGCGCCGGTCGCTGATGTCGTCGGCCAGGCTCAGCGCGGTCGGCACGATGCCCAGCAGGTGGTGCACGTTCCGCTCGGTCTCCGCCGAGAACGCCGGCCGGTGCGGCAGCCCGGCGGCCGTCAGCAGGCACGAGAACCCCGGCCGCGACCGCTTGATGGCCGTGTCGAGCTGCGCGAACACCCCGGGCCCCTGGTCCAGGAAGGCGTTCAGGTCCGTACGGGAGGCCCGCAGCGCCGCCGTCACCGCGCTCAGGTCGGTGATCCCGGAGGCCAGCTTCTCCCGCCTGCCGGCCAGCGTGTGCGTGAGCCGGGTGAGCTGTACCGACAGTTCGTCGAGCACCTCGGCGTTGTCGGCCAGGGTGCCGGTCACCGCGTGGGCGTCCTCGATGATGTTCCTGATCGACGACGCCCGGCCGTCCAGGGCGACGGCCAGTTCGTGGGTGATGGTCTTGGCGTCGCGCGGCGGCACCGCGTTCAGCAGCTTGCCGACGCCCTCGAACAGCTTCTTGTAGTCGAGCGGCACCGTCGTCCTGGCCAGCGGGATCGTCTCGCCGGCCGCGAGCGAGGGCCCGGTGACGCCCTTGGCGGGCGGCGAGAGCTCCACGTACGGCTCCCCGATGGCGGACTTGCGCCGCACCTCGGCCGTCACGCCCTTCGGCAGCCGGATCTCCCGGTCGATGTCGAGCCCCACGACGATCTTGCCGGGCGCCAGCCGCACGTCGCCGATCTTGCCGACCCGCACCCCCAGGTAGGCCACGTCGAACCCCCGGATCAGCCCCGGCGAGGAGACGAACTCGGCCGACACCCGGTAGGGCCGCTCGATCGCGTCCAGCCGGATGATCGTGCTGAACGCCCACGCCGTCATGACGATGCCCAGCACGACGAAGAACCCCAGGTTCAGATAGATCCGGTTTTTCATCGCGGCGGCTCCAGCAGCAGGCGGAAGTCCTCGATCCGGTTCGGCAGGGCGGGCCGCCGGTCGCCGGGTTGCGGCGCGGGCAGGAGCACGCCCTTCAGCCAGAGGTAGATGAGCACCTGCCCGTTCACCGTGATGGGCGGCGCGTCGATGAACTTCTGCAGCTTGGCCACCAGCGCCTTCAGGTCCTCCCGGCCCCGCTGCATCGCCGACGAGATGGCCGACAGCTCGCGCAGGAGCGTGCGCAGCCGGGCGGCGTGGCGCGGGTACACGGTGAGGTTGGCCTCCTTGGCGAGGTTCGTCAGCGCGATGATCGTCTTCTTCACGTGCTTGCGCCCGTGCGCGATGCGCGCGGTGGCGGAGGCCAGCGTGCCCGGCAGCCGGTCCAGCTCGGCGCTGCCCTCGGCCAGGTCGTCGCCGAGCCGGGCCAGGGCGTCGATGCTGGTGCCCAGGTCGTGGCGGGCGGCGGTGTAGGCGTCGGTGACCTCGGCGGTCTGCCTGATCAGCTTGTTGACGTCGTCGCCCTGGCCGGCGAACGCGGTGGAGGCGGCGTCGAGGATGGCGTTCACGTCCTGCGCGCCGAGCGCCTCGATGAGCGGCCCGGCCTTCGCGGTGACCTGCTCGATGTCCGGCTCTACCGAGGTGTCGGCGATCGTGGCGCCGTTCGCCAGGTACGGCCCCGTCGACAGGTCCTTGCCCACCGGCGGCGTGAGCAGCACGTAGTTCTCGCCCAGCACGGACGTCTTGGCCACCGTGGCCGTGCTGCCCACGGGCACCCGGTGCTCGGACAGGATCGACATCGTCACCCTGGCCCGGTAGCCCTGCAGCCGGATGCCGGTGACCGTGCCCACCCGCACGTCGGAGATCTGCACGCTGTGCCCGGCGACCAGGCTCTGCACGTCGTCGAAGACCGCGTTCAGCGTCAGGTCGCCGGTGGTCGCGCCGAGCGTCTGCAGCGAGCACGACGCCGTGCACGTCGCCGCGACGGCCAGTGCCGTCAGCCCGGCCAGCAGCCGCGGCCTCATCGCCCGCCTCCCTGCCGGCCGGCGGGCCGCTGGAAGGGGCAGTTGCTGAGCCCGCCCGGCAGGCACGGCACCTCGCCCAGGTTGAGGGCGTCGAACAGCGGCGTCAGCCACACCCTGGTCATGGCGTTGAGCACCACGCGGATCTTGAGGACGTGCTGCTTCCTGTCCCAGGAGTCGATCAGGATGTCGGCGAAGTCGGCCGCCCCCTTGACCGCCCGCGCCATGGACTCGCTGTTGGCCCTGACCGTCAGCACCAGCTCGGCCAGTGTCGTGGTGGCCTGTGGAAGCCGCTGCGCGTACTGCTCGATGATGACGTCGCCGCGCCGGACGAACCCGGCCATGGAGGAGACGAACTCGCGCAGCCGCTGCCGCTCCTCCGCCAGGATCGCGCTCGCCTCGGAGAACGCGTCGATCGCGCCCGTCACCTGCCTCTCGCGCTGGTTGAGGCTGGTGGCCAGCTCGTTCAGGCCCTCGGCCAGGTCGACGAGCCGTTGGTCCTGCTTGGCCAGCACGCCGGTGAGGCCGGAGGTGTCGGCGATCGCGTTGTTGATCGTCTTGCCGCGCCCCCGGACGCCGTCGGCCAGGTCGCCCGCCACCTCGCCCAGCTTGTCGTCGTCGAGGGCGTCGGTCAGCTTGGTGAACGCGTCGAGCGCGTCGTCGATCTCCACCGGCAGGTCGGTGCGCTCCAGCGGGATGGTCGCCCCGGCCTGCACCCGCTGGTCGCCGGGCTTCCAGGGGGGATAGAGGACGACGTTGCGCTCGCCGAGCGTGTTCTGCGGCGCGACCACGGCCTTGACGTCGGCGGGCAGCGGCACGTGCCGATCGACCCGCAGCTCAACGCGAACTTTATCCCCTAATATCCGGATATTGTCGACGTAGCCGGCGTCCAGCCCCATCACCTTCACCCGCGCCTCCTCGTACAGGGCGGGCGCCTTGCTGAAGATCGCCACCAGCCGGTACGGCTCCGCCCCCGCCACCGAGCACCCGGACGTCAGGAACACCCCGGTCAGCAGCACCGCCAGCAGCCGTCTCATCTGTCGCTCTTCCTGTCCTTGGCGATCGCGCCGAGCACCTCCGGGTTGATGGGGCCGAGGCCCGTGGCTATGGCCTCGAGCCACGGGCCCTGGCCGCCCATCGTGGACAGGCCGGCGAACGTCGGCCCCGCCCACGCCAGGAGCGAGTTGAGCCGCTCGTTGCTGCCGCTGAGCCGGGTGGTGATGGCGGCGTTGTCGTCGAGCACCTGGATCAGCGTGCGCTCGTGCTCGTTGATCAGCCGGGTCGTGCTGCGTACCAGGTCGCTGCCGTCGCCGAGCAGGACGCGCAGCTCGGCCCGGCGCGCCCGCAGCTCGTTCAGCATGATCTCGATCGCGTCGATGAGCCGTCCGAGCTGCTTGTCCTTGCGCTCGAGGACGTCCATGACGCGGGTGCCGTTGTCGAGCAGCCGCTGCAGTTGCGGCTCGCTCTTGCTGATCGTCTCCGACAGGTCGCCGACGTTGTCCAGCAGGCGTGTGACGCGGCCGCGCTTGAAGGTGTCCATCTTGCCGAGCTCGGTGAGCAGGTCGTCCACGGCCTCGGTGTCGAGCCGCTCGACCAGCCGGGTCGCGTCCTTGATGGCGTCGTTGATCAGGGTCGGCACGCCGGTCCGCGTCACCGGGATGCGCCGCTGCGCCTCGGGGAGCTGGTCGAGGTAGGGGGCCGACACCGCCCCGGTGAGCTTGACGTAGCGCCCGCCGAGCAGGTTCGACAGGGCGATGTCGGCCCGGGTGCCACGGCCCAGCCGTACCCCGTCGTCCACCTTCCAGCCGATGATCACCTGGCCCTGGGCGTAGTCGGCGCGCACTTCGGTGACCTTGCCGACGCGCACCCCGGCCACCCGGACGTCGTTGCCGGTCCGCAGGCCGCCGGAGTCCACGAACACCCCCGACATGGTGTAGCCGCCCTCCAGCAGCCCCAGGTTGCCCACCAGGAACGTGGTGACCAGGATCGCGCCGAGCGTGGCCAGCGACACCAGGCCGACGGCGTGCCGGTTGCGGTCGCGGAACGACTTGAGCGCCATCACCGGCCCACCAGCAGCTTCCGCAGGTCCTTCTCGCTCTGGACCCGCGTGTTGCGCAGCGGCGGCGGCGACTGCATCGGATAGGGACAGGGCGCGGCGCTCAGCGCCACGCACGGCACCGCGGTGATGAAGTAGTGGCCGCGGTTCACGGTCGAGTACGCGCGGGCGAACAGCGGCTGGAACGTGCTGACCGTCTTGTCGATCTCACCCACGTGCCGCCGGATGCCGCCGGTCAGCCCCGACAGGTTGTCCACCAGGGCGCCGAGCTCGTCGGCGTTCTTGCCGAGCACCTCGTTCGAGGTGTGGAACGTGGTCGCCAGCTCCACCAGCGCGTCGTCGATCAGCTCGCGGTTGTCGGCGAACGCCTCCGACAGCGTGACCAGGTTGTCCACGAGCTGCTCGATCTGCTTGTCCCGCCGGGCGACCACGCCGGTGACGGTGGCGTAGTCCTCCAGGAGCTGTTCGATGGTCTTCTTGCGCTCGTTGATCGTGGCGGTGATCGCGTTCACGTTGTCGAGCAGCCTCGGGATGTTCTTGTCGTTGCCCTTGAGCGACCTGGCGGCGGCGGTGAGGAGCTGGTTGATCTGCTCGGGGTCCAGGCTCCGGGTGAGCGGCCCGAGGTCGCTCACCAGCTCGCCGATGTCCACGACCGAGGAGGTGCGGGTGATGCGCGCGCCGGGCGCCAGCCGGCCGGGCGCGGTGCCGGGCAGCAGGTAGATGACGCGCTGGCCGACGGCGTTGCGCCAGCGTACGGCGGCCTCGGTGTCGGTGGGCACCCGTACGGCGTCCTGCACCTCCAGGGTCACCTCGGCCCGGCCGTCCACGACCCGGATGGTGTCCACCTGGCCGACGGGCGCCCCGGCGATCTTCACCTGGTCGCCCTCGACCAGCCCGGACACGTCGTCGAACATCGCGACCAGCCGGTAGCCGCCGGCCGTGCTCACCCGCGCGATCTGCACGCTGATCACCACGATCAGCGTGACGGTCAGGCCGAGGAACAGCGCGAACCGCACGAAGGTCCAGCGGCGGCGGACGCGTTCCATGCTCATCCCGCGCTCACCTCACCCTCACCGCCTCCCGTCGGTCGGGCCGCAGGCACCGACGATCAGCTCGCAGATGTCGGTGGCCACGAACGCCTGCACCTGGAGCTGGCGGTTGCCGTTCGGGCCGGGCGCCTCGATCAGCTCGTTGAGCAGGTCCACCAGCTCGTTCAGCCCGCGTACGCCGTCGCCGGCCAGGCCGAGCTGGGCGTAGATGAGCGCGGCCACCCGCTCGCCCGAGTGCACGCCCGCCCGCAGGTTCCCGCGGTGCTTGGCCAGGCCGTGCGCCACCTGGCCGGAGATCGAGGTGACCTCCTGGAGCAGGGCGCGTACCTTGTCGGCCCGCCTGAGCAGGTCCGGCGTGATGACGTTGACGTCGGAGGAGATGGCGATCAGCTCGTCGCCCTTGTCCGACAGGGCCGTGCCGAGCAGCGCGGCGTCACGCAGGAACTGACGGGCCCGCTGCCGCTGCCGGTGCGCGACGCCCACGACCGTGCCCGCGTCGCCGATCAGCTCGCGCAGGTTCCCGCCCTCGCCCTCGAGCCCCTTGGCGAGCGTGTGCACGATGACCGTGACCTCACGCGGATCGACGGCGTCCAGGCCCCGGTAGGCGTCGCCGAGCGTGTCCGACAGGTCCAGCGGGGCCTCGGTGGCGGTGATGACGGCGCCGGCGCCCAGGTACGGGCCCGTGGTCTCCTTGGAGCCCGGCTTGAGGTTGACGAACTTGGGGCCGAACACCGACGCCGGCTCCACGGAGGCCACCGTGGACTCGGGCACCCGCACGCCCGGGTCGATGTGCATGGTCACCACGGCCCGGCCCCTGGCGTTCAGCGCGATGCCGGTCACCTCGCCCACCGTGACGCCGCGGATCTTGACCGGGGAGGCGGTGTCGAGGCCCTGCCCGGCCCGGGTGAACACGGCGTCGATCCGGGTGCCGCTGAGCTCGGTGGTGGTGCGGACGACGAACAGGGTGGCGGCCGCGAGGACGGCGAGCACGGCGAACGCGATGCCCACCCGGGCGGCGAGGGAGAGCTCTGATCGGGCCACCGGCTCACCCCGTCAGCGGTATGTTGCCGCCGGCACCCCAGAACAGGTACGACAGCAACAGGTTGAGCAGCACGATCGTGACGATCGACTGGCGGATGGCCCGGCCCGCCGCCACCCCCACGCCCACCGGCCCGCCCGTGGCGTGGAAGCCGTAGAAGCAGTGGATGACGACGACCGCGAACGCGAACACGGCGACCTTGGAGACGCTGAACACGATGTCACTGACCGGCAGGTACAGGTAGAAGTAGTAGTCGTAGACCCCGGGCGCCAGCCCGAACAGCACGGTGCACATCAGCCGGGTCGCGAAGAAGCTGGCGAACAGCGCGATCAGATAGATCGGCACCAGCGCCAGCAGCGCCGCCACCACCCGCGTGCAGATCAGATAGGTGAAGGCGTTGATGCCCATCACCTCCAGCGCGTCGATCTCCTCCGAGATCCGCATCGCGCCCAGCTCCGCCGTGAACGACGAGCCGACCTGCGCCGCGAGCGCCGTGGCCGCGATGATCGGGGTGATCTCGCGGACGTTGGCGAAGCTGCCCACCAGGCCCATGAACGACTCAGCGCCGATCGCCTGCAGCCCCTGGTAGCCCTGCAGGCCCACGGTCGCGCCCACGACGAACGCCATCGTGAACACCACGAAGATCATGCCGCCGCCGATGACGGTCGCCCCGACGCCCACCACGACGTCGCTGACCTGCCTGATGACGACCTTGAAGTATTTGAGCCGCAGGATCACGTCGCGGACCGAGTAGAACAGCACCTTCCACACGAACAGCGGCCAGTCGGCCAGCGTCGCGAACCGCTCGGCGACGTCCCGCCCCCGCAGGGCGAGTCTGAGGCCGGCCGTCCGCGTGACCATCAGAGCGACCTCGGCGGGTAGGCCAGGAAGTACACGGCCGAGATCACGTAGTTGAACGTGAACACCAGCATGAACGTCACCACGGTCGCCTGGTTGACCGCGCGCCCCACGCCGACCGGGCTGGTCGCGCACGTCATGCCCTTGTAGCAGGCCACGCCCGCCGCGATGAACCCGAAGATCCACGCCTTGAACAGCGTGACGTACAGGTCGGAGGCCACGACCAGCGACAGGGCCCCGTCGAAGTACGCGCCGGGGGTGACGCCCTGGACGACCACGTTGAACAGGTAGCCGCCGCTCGCGCCCGCCAGGATGACCAGCGGGCACAGGCACACCGCGATCGTGCTGGCCGCCCACAGGCGCGGCGTGACCAGGCGATGGATCGGGTTGACCGACATGACCTCCATCGCGCTCAGCTCGTCGCGGATGTGGCGCGCGCCGATGTCGGAGGTCATCGCGCTGCCGCCGGCCCCCGCGATGAGCAGCGCGCTGGCCAGCGGCGCCACCTCGCGGATGAGGCCGACGAAGACCGCGCTGCCGGTGGCCGAGCCGGCGCCGAGCTGCCGGGCCAGCTCGCCCACCTGCAGGGCCACGGTGGCGCCGAGCGGCAGGGACACCAGCAGCACGGGGACACTGGTGACGCGGGCGAGGAACCGGCACTGGTCGACGAACTCCCACCACCAGCGCCTGACGTCCCAGCTCCGGCGCAGGCCCTCAAGCACGATGACGAACAGGTCTCCGACCTGGCCGAGGGCCGAGCCGGCCCGGCGTCCGACGTACCCGGACCAGGCCATCACCACCTCCGCCGCCTACGGATTGGCAACCCTACTGACGGGTTTTCTAGTAGTCGATGCTTCGGCGGGAATTTGAGGAAAAGGTATGAGGCCCGGGTCGCACCTTGTCAGCCCGGTACGAAAAGTGACCGCCCCGTTACAGCAGGTCGGCCATCCAGGACTCGATCTCGTCGGGGTGGCGGGGGAGCGCGCCGGACATCAGGGTGGCGCCGCCGGCGGTGATCGTGAGGTCGTCCTCGATGCGGATGCCGATGCCGCGCAGCTCCTCGGGCAGCGTCAGGTCGTCCGGCTGGAAGTACAGGCCGGGCTCCACGGTCAGCACGTTGCCCTCCTCCAGCACGCCGTCCAGGTAGACCTCCGCCCGCGACTTCGCGCAGTCGTGCACGTCGAGGCCGAGCATGTGGCCGCTGCTGCACAGCGTGTAGCGCCGGTACAGGCCCGTCTCCATGAGCGTGTCCGTGGACTCCTTCAGCAGGCCCCAGTCGCGCAGGCCGTCGCAGATGACGCGCATGGCCGCCAGGTGGAAGTCGCGGAAGCGGGCGCCCGGCCTGAGCGTGGCGATGGCCGCCGTCTGGGCCTCGTAGACCAGCTCGTACGCCTGCCGCTGCACCGTGCCGAACCGCCCCGACAGCGGGAACGTGCGGGTGACGTCGGCGGTGTAGAGCGTGTCCGTCTCGACGCCCGCGTCCAGCAGCAGCAGGTCGTCCGCGCTGAGCGCGCCGTCGTTGCGGATCCAGTGCAGCACGCAGGCGTGGGACCCGGAGGCCACGATGCTGTCGTAGCCCGCCGCGTTGCCCTCCAGCCGCGCGCGCAGCCCGAACACGCCCTCCAGATACCGCTCGCCGCGCGGGTGCCCGAGCGCCTGGGGCAGGGCGCGGACGACGTCCTCGAAGCCGCGCGCGGTCGCGTCCACGGCCGACTGCAGCTCGCCCAGCTCCCACGCGTCCTTGACCAGCCGCAGCTCCGACAGGAACGTCTCCAGCTCGCTGTCCCCGTCGCCGCGCTCCACCCGTGCGTCCACGGACGCGTCGACCCCGCGCAGCACCCTGGCGGGGCCGTCGAGCTTCAGGTCGCGGATGTGCCGGCACTCGACCTGGTACAGCTCGGCCGCCTCCGCCAGGTCGGGGCGGGGGCCGGCCCAGAGCTCGCCGTAGCGGCGGTCACGGTAGAACTCCTGGCCCTCCTCGCGCGGCGCGCGCGGCCGGACGTACAGCACCGACTCACCGGACGGCTCGACCACCAGTACGTCGTCGGACTCGCCCGCCCCGGTCAGGTACGAGTAAGCGCTGTGCGGCCGGAACCGGTAGTCGCTGTCGTTGCTGCGCACCTTCAGCGTGCCCGAGGGGATCACCAGCCGCTCACCGGGGAAGCGCTGCGCCAGCGCGGCGCGCCGCTTGGCCGCCCACGGCGCGATCGGCCGCGCGCCCACCCCGGCTGCTCTGCCGGTGTCCGCCCAGCCGGTCCGCATGAAGGCGGCCAGCTCGTCGGTGACGGGCAGATCGTGGCTTCCGGTGTTGAGCGGCTCGGTCATTTGGCAGTCCCTGAGTTATTTTTCGGTTTTTGTACGGGATTTAGTACGGCAAGCAGCCTACGTGACCGCTTGACGCCGTCCCCACAGTGTTGTTTGCCTGGACGCAGGGTTGGAACACTGCGGGGTACATACTGCGGGCAGACACTGACGGCAGGGGTGGTGCACATGCTCATCGGGACGATCCTTCGCGGCAAAGGCAGTGACGTGACGACCGTGGCGCCTGGGGCGACCGTGCGGGAGTTGCTCACCAAACTCGCCGAGCGCAACATCGGCGCCGTCGTCGTCTCATCGGACGGATTCACCATCGAAGGGATCGTCTCCGAGCGAGACGTGGTGCGCCGCCTCCACGACCGCGGCGCGGAGGTCCTGGACGCGTCGGTGGCCGAGATCATGACCACGGAGGTGCGCACGGTCGGGCCGGGCGAGAACGTCGACTCGCTGCGCCGGACCATGACCACGCAGCGGTTCCGGCACATGCCCGTCGTCGAGAACGGCAGGCTCATCGGCATCGTCAGCATCGGTGACGTGGTCAAGAGCGCGATCGAGGAGCTGGAGACGGAGAAGGCGTCGCTGGTGGACTACCTGCACCGCTGACACCGCGATCTTGACTGCGTGATCTTGACAGAGGTGGGACGCTTGGTCCGTGATGTACGGGCCCCCTCCTCCCGAATATCCGCCGGTGCCCGAGTACCCGCGGGCGACGGGCAGTCCGCCGATCATCGTGCTCGTCTCGGGGCTCGCCGCGCTGCTGGGCTTCCTGCTGGGCGTCTTCGTCGGGTTCGGCGCGGGGGCCACGTCGGACGAGCCCCCGCCCAGGGTCACGGTGACGGTCGAGGAGAGCCCGCCGGTCGATCCCACGCCGTCCGATCCCACGCCGAGCGAGAGCGCGCCGCCCACGGCCACCCAGCCCACGAGCGGCCCGCCCACGACCGGCCAGCCGCTTCCCGGACAGACCCCACCCGGCCAGACTCCCCCCGGGCAGACGCCGCCGGGCCAGACCCCTCCCGGGCAGACCTCTCCCGGCCAGACCCCTCCCGGTCAGACGCCCCCTGCGCAGACCACGCCCGCGATCAACCCCGCGTCGCTGCGCACGTTGGTCGTCGGCACCGACATCCAGCCCGGCACCTACCGCACGTCCGGGCCGACCACGGGGTTCAGCATGTGCTTCTGGGCCCGGATGCGCAGCGCGAACGGCGACATCATCGCCACCGGCATGCCGACCGGCCCCGCCACCGTCACCATCCAGGCCACCGACAAGGTCTTCCAGACCGGCGGATGCACGGAATGGACGAAGGCATAACGCTTTTGTGCGTGAAAGCCTGGACAACGGAGCACGAACGCGCAATTCTGGCGGGCGACAGAAGGGAGGCACGCCCGCGCGTGCTGGCGTGACGCCCTGCGGTTATGGGCCGCGCCACTCCGGCGCCCTTGGCAGGGCGTGGCGGAGAGTGTGGAACAGCACGCATCGCCACCGATCCGAACCCGTTCGTTCGTGAGGAGTGACCATGCGTCTTCCCGTATTCGTGTCCGTGCTGCTCGCAGCCGCCTTCCTGGCCCCCGCCCCGGCACAGGCCCAGGCCGAGGCCCAAAGAGAGGCCCAAAGAGAGGCCCGGACGGTCGCCGCCCTGCCCGCCCCGGTCGCCTGCGCCGGCTGCTGGAAGCCCGCGCTGAACACGAGCTGGGACTGGCAGCTCATCGCCCTGCCGAAGAAGCCGTACCCGAATGTGCAGATGTTCGACATCGACGGCTTCGCCGCCGCGGACGGCGCGATCGTCAGGTCGCTCAAGGCCGACAAGCCGGGCCGCCGCGTCGTCTGCTACATCAGCGCGGGCACGTACGAGGACTGGCGTCCCGACGCCGATGAGTTCCCCGACTCGGTCCTCGGCAACCCGCTCGAGGACTGGGAGGGCGAGCGGTGGCTGGACGTCCGCCAGTACACCGGCAGGCTCGGCGACATCATGAAGGCCAGGCTCGACATGTGCAAGGCGGCCGGTTTCGACGCCGTCGAGCCCGACAACGTCGACGGCTACAGCAATGACAGCGGCTTCCCGCTCAAGGCCGCCGACCAGCTCGCCTACAACTCCTGGTTCGCCAACGAGGCCCACAAGCGGGGCCTGTCGGTCGGGCTGAAGAACGACGTGGAGCAGATCCCGCAGCTTCTGCCGTACTTCGACTTCGCGGTCAACGAGGAGTGCTGGGAGCACTCCGAGTGCACCAGCGCCCAGAACGGCGGCGACTACGGCTACGACCAGTTCGTCAAGGCGGGCAAGGCCGTGTTCCAGGTGGAGTACAACCTGGCCACCTCGGCGTTCTGCGCCAAGTCCAACGCCCAGAACTTCAACTCGCTGAAGAAGACGTACGACCTCGACGCCTACCGCGTGGCCTGCCGCTAGGAGGGGTGTTTGCACTGGTAGGGCGGGCGTAGGAGGATGCGCTCAGCCCACCAAGGAGGAAGACATGTCGGTGTTGCAGAGCTTCGTGGACAGCGTGCGCAGCGGGGCGATCGAGGTCATCGACCTCACCGCGCCTCTCACCTCGGAGACGCCGATCCTCCAGTTGCCGGAGCCGTTCGGCAACACGATCCCGTTCCGCCTCGAGGAGATCAGCCGCTACGACGACCGCGGCCCGGCGTGGTACTGGAATGACATCCACACGGGTGAGCACACCGGCACCCATTTCGACGCTCCCGTCCACTGGGTCACCGCCCGCGATGGGCAGGACGTCTCCCAGGTGCCCGCGCGCAGCCTCATCGCGCCCGCGGTCGTGCTCGACTTCGCCGCCGAGGCGTCGAAGGACCCCGACTTCCTCCTGCAGATCGCTCACGTCAAGGAGTGGGAGCGGGCCAACGGCCCGCTCCCCGAGGGCGGCTGGCTCCTCTACCGCACCGGCTGGGACACCCGCTCCGCCGACCAGGCCGCGTTCCTGAACGCCGACGAGACCGGGCCGCACACGCCCGGGATCTCGGTGGAGTGCGCGTCGTGGCTGGCGTCCGAGACCCCGATCCTCGGCGTCGGCGTCGAGACCGTCGGCACCGACGCGGGCGCGGCCCACTCCTTCGACCCGCCCTTCCCGTGCCACTCCTTCCTGCTGGGCGCGGGCAAATACGGCCTCACCCAACTGCGCAACATCGACCGCCTGCCCGTGACCGGCGCCGTCGTGGTCGCCCCGCCGCTGCCCATCGTGGGCGGCTCGGGCAGCCCCGTGCGCGTGCTGGCCCTGGTCGAGCGTTGATCGTCGCGGAGGCCGTCGGCCGGGCCCTGGCCGCCTGCGGCGTCGGGACCGCCTTCGGGGTGGTCGGCAGCGGCAACTTCCACGTCACCAACGCTCTCGTGGCCCACGGCGTACGCTACGTCGCCGCGCGCCACGAGGGCGGGGCCGCCACCATGGCCGACGCCTACGCCCGGATGAGCGGGCGGGCCGGGGTGGTGTCGGTGCATCAGGGGCCCGGGCTCACGAACGCGATGACAGGACTCACGGAGGCGGCCAAGAGCCGTACCCCGCTGATCGTCGTCGCGGGTGAGGCCACGGAGCCGCAGTCCAACTTCCACATCGACCAGGCCGCCCTGGCCACGGCGGTGGGCGCGGTGCCGATGCGGGTCACGGAGGCAGGCAGCGCGGTGGCGGTGGCGGTGGCGGTGGAGGCGTACCGGGTGGCCGTGGAGGAGCGGCGCACGGTGCTGCTGAACCTGCCGCTCGACGTCCAGACGGCCCCCTGCGACGCGGTCCCGCCTCCCGCAGGAGCGTCCGCGTCGTCCGGAGCCGAACCGTCCGTGACGTCCTCGGCGTCCGTGGCGGAGCTGAGGCGGCTGCTGGCGGCGGCGGAGCGGCCGGTGTTCATCGCCGGGCGGGGCGCCCGGCACGCGCGGCGGGAGCTGGAGGAGCTCGCCGGCCGCGCTGGGGCGCTGCTGGCGACCTCGGCGGTGGCCAAGGGGCTCTTCCGGGGCAGCCCGTGGGACCTCGACGTCTCCGGCGGCTTCGCCACGCCGCTGGCCGTCGAGCTGATCCGCGGCGCCGACCTGGTGGTCGCGTGGGGCTGCGCGCTGAACATGTGGACCTCCCGGCACGGCTCGCTCGTCTCGCCCGGCACGAAGGTGGCGAAGGTGGACCTCGATCCGGGCGTGTTCACCACGCACGTGCCCGCCGACGTGGGCGTGGCGGGCGACGTGGCGGCCGTCGCGCGTTCGCTCGCCGACCTGCCGGCCGCCTCCGGTTACCGGTCGCCGGAGGTCGGGCACCGCATCCGGGAGGAGGGGCGCTGGCGGGCGGTCCCGTACGCGGACGAGAGCGGCGGCGGTCGCATCGACCCCAGGACGCTCACCATCGGCCTCGACGACCTGCTGCCGCAGGAACGGATCGTCGCCATCGATTCCGGAAATTTCATGGGATATCCGTCGATGTTCCTTGAGGTGCCGGACGAGGGCGGGTTCTGCTTCACGCAGGCGTTCCAGTCGATCGGGCTGGGCCTGGCCACCGCCATCGGCGCGGCCGTGGCCCGCCCCGACCGGCTCCCGGTGGCCGCGCTGGGTGACGGCGGCGCCCTCATGGGCCTGGCCGAGCTGGAGACCGTCGTTCGGCTGGGGCTGCCCATGGTGGTCGTGGTGTACGACGACGAGGCGTACGGGGCCGAGGTGCACCACTTCGGGCCGCACGGTCATCCGCTCGGCACGGTCACCTTCCCGCCGGCCGACCTCGCCGCCATCGCCCGCGGCCACGGCTTCGCCGCCGTGACCGTCACCGGGGAGGGCGACCTGGCGGGCGTGGCCGAGTGGCTGAAGGGTCCCCGGGACCGGCCGCTGCTGGTGCACGCCAAAGTGACCCGGGAACGCGGCTCCTGGTGGCTGGAGGAGGCGTTCAGGGGCCACTGATCGACACCGGACGCCGGCCACCGAACGCCGGCCACCGGACGCCAGGCCGGGCCCGGCTCGGCGCCCGCGATGGTCGTTTCGGGGCGGCGGCCGGGTGTGTGCTTCGGGGTGCCGGTCGGGCGGGTGCTTCGGTCCGTGACCGGGTGTGCCGGGCGGGTGCTGGGGTCAGAGTTTGCGGTAGGTGCGGGCCTCCTCGGCCGCGGCCAGCACGTCGGCCAGCGGCACGCCCGTGCCCGCCGCCACCGCCGCCGCGATCGCGCCCTCCACGAACGGCACGTCGGCCACGACCACCCGCCCGTCCTCCTCCAGCAGGCGGGCGGTCAGCACCGAGCTGCCCAGGTCGGGGATGAGCACCACGCCGTCCCCCTGGTCGACGCTGCGCACGGCCCGCTCGATGACGTCCACGCTCGTGCCCAGCGCGCCGTCCGCCATGCCGCCGGCCGCCGCCATGGGCGCCTCCGTGCCCGCGATGCCCCGGGTCAGCGCCACCACCTCGGCCGCCAGCCCGGCACTGTGCGAGACCAGCACCAGCCCCACCATCACACCCGCCCCGCCCTCATCCGGCCACGGTCGCGAGTGCCGCCATGATCAGGGCCGCCGACGCCGCCCCGGGATCCTCGTGGCCGACGCTGCGCTCGCCCAGGTAACTGGCCCGCCCCTTGCGGGCCTGCATCGGGATCGTGGCCTTGGCCCCCTCCGCCGCCGCGCGCGCCGCCTGGCCGAGCGCCTCGCTCACGTCCACCCCGTCGCGTACGGCCAGGGCCAGCGCGCGGGAGGCCGGAGCCAGCGCGTCCACCATGGTCTTGTCGCCCAGCGCCGCCTTGCCGAGCCGCTCGACCGCCACCACCCCCTCCTCGAACGCCGCCGCGAACGCGGCCAGCGTCACCGGAACCCGTGCCTCCTGTGTCCCCTGTGTCCCCTGTGTCTCCGCGGCCTTGCTCATCTGCTTGCCCATCTGCCGGAACACCGACCCGTACAGCGGCCCGGACGCGCCCCCGACCTTGCGGATCAGCGTCGTGCCCGCCGTGGACAGCACCTGCGCGGGTGAGGCGGGCGGGGCGCCGGTCAGCGCCTTGCACACCTCGGTCAGGCCGCGGTCGAGGTTCGTGCCGTGGTCGGCGTCGCCGATCTCGGCGTCGAGGCGGGTCAGGCGGTCGCGGTCCTGGTGTACGAGCCGGGCCGCCTCCTCGAACCAGGCCACGAACACGTCGGCGTCCATCAGCGCCCCCAGCGCAGCCCGGGCGTCTCGACCGGCGCGTCCCACAGACGGGTCAGCGCGTCGTCGAGCAGGCAGATCGTCACGGAGAAGCCCTGCATGTCGAGGCTCGTCACGTAGTTGCCGACGAGTGAGCGGGACACCCGCGCCCCCTTGCCCTTGACGAAGGCGGCGACCTCGGCGAACACCACGTACAGCTCCATGAGCGGGGTCCCGCCCATGCCGTTGACCATGACCAGCAGGTCGCCCCGCAGCGGCAGGTCGCCGTGGACGGCCTCCATCGCGATGCCCGCCAGCTCACGGGCCGACACGTGCGGCACCCTGGCCCGGCCGGGCTCGCCGTGGATGCCGATGCCCAGCTCCACGTCCGTCTCCGGCAGGTCGAACGTGGGTTTGCCGGCGGCCGGGGTCGTACAGGAGGTCAGCGCGATGCCGAACGAGCGGCTGCGCTCGTCCACCTCGCTCGCCACGGCGGCGACGTCGGCCAGTGGCGCGCCCGCCTCGGCCCGCGCGCCCGCGATCTTCTCCACGAACAGCGTCCCGCCGGTGCCGCGGCGGCCGGCCGTGTAGAGGGAGTCCTGGACGGCGACGTCGTCGTCCACCAGCACGGTGGCCACCGCGGTGTCCTCGACCAGCTCGGCGGCCATCTCGAAGTTCAGCACGTCGCCGGTGTAGTTCTTGACGATGTGCAGGACGCCGGCGCCGCCGTCGACCGCCCGCGTCGCCTCGATGATCTGGTCGGGCACCGGGGAGGTGAAGACCTCGCCGGGGCAGGCGGCGTCGAGCATGCCGTGGCCGACGAAGCCGGCGTGCAGCGGCTCGTGCCCCGAGCCGCCGCCGGAGACCAGGCCGACCTTGCCGGGGGTCGGGCCCTCGGCCCGGTAGACCACCCGGTCGTGGATCCGCAGCGAGGGGTGGGCCGCGGCCATGCCGTTCAGCGCGTCCTCAACGACGGAGTCTGCCGTGTTGATGAGCTTCTTCATGGTCAAAACATCTGCCCGTTTTCACGACCGCGCAAGCGTCGTAGCGTGGGCGGCGTGGATGTCGTCTACAGTCCCTACGATCCCGTGGTGAACGACGACCCGTACCCGGTCTATACGTGGCTGCGTACGCAGGCGCCGCTTCACCACAACCCCGACCTCGGCTTCTGGGCGCTGTCCCGGCACGCCGACGTCTCCGCCGCGCTCGCCGACAGCGCCCTGCTGTCCAGCGACCACGGCCCCCTCCTCGACCCGGGCGCCTCAGGACCGCACGCGCGCACCTTCCTGTCGTTCGTGGCGATGGACCCGCCCGAGCACACCCGCATGCGCGCCACCGTCTCCCGGGCCTTCACCCCGCGCCGGGTCGCCGCCCTCGAGCCCATGATCAGGCAGATCGCCCGCGGCCACATCAGGGCGGCCGTCGAGCGCGGCACGTTCGACTTCGCCCGCGACATCGCCGCCAAGCTGCCGCTCGACGTCATCTCCGAGCTCCTGGGCGTGCCCCCGGCCGACCGCGCGGACGTGCGCCGCCGCTCGGACGCCCTGCTCAGGTACGACCCCAACGGCCTGATGGTCGAAGACGGCATCAAGGGCATGCTGGCGCTCGGCGACTACTACCGCTCGATCGTCGACGAACGCCGGGCCGCGCCGCGCGACGACCTCGTCTCCGTGCTCGTCGCCGATGAGGAGCTGTCCGACGACGACATCGTGGCCTTCCTGTTCCTGCTCGTCGGAGCCGGCGCCGAGACCACGACCCACCTGCTCACCGCCGCCTGGTACTGGGCCTGGCGCAACCCCGCCCAGCGCGCCGCCGCCTTCAGCGGGGCGATCACGCCCTGGGTGGAGGAGTCGCTGCGCTACGACACCCCCGTGCCCGGCGTCGCCCGCCGCCTCACGCGCGACACCGACTGGTACGGCACCACCGTCCCCAAGGACGCCAAGGTGTGGCTCCTGGTCGGCTCCGCCAACCGCGACGAGAGCGTCTTCCCCGACCCCGACGTCTACGACCTCGACCGCGACACCAGCAAGGCGATCAGCTTCGGCGTGGGCCGCCACTACTGCCTCGGCGGCCCCCTCGCCCGGCTCGAGGCGCGGGTGGCGCTGGAGGAGCTGACGAAGGCCGTCGCACCCGGTTACGACATCGACGAGGCGGGCATCGAGAGGACCGCGCACGGCAACGTACGGGGGATGGTCCACCTGCCGACTTCCGTGAAACCTGGCTGAGTAGGCTACCTTCTGCTCATGGCTGAGATCGTGTACCCGCCGGTGATCGCCGCCGCGCGGACCCTCTTTCGCGTGCTGGACCTCCGCTTCCACATGGAGGGCACCGAGCACGTGCCGCGGACTGGGGGAGCGGTGCTGGTGAGCAACCACATCAGCTACCTCGACTTCATCTTCGCCGGGTTCGCCGCGCTGCCGTCGAAGCGGCTGGTGCGCTTCATGGCCAAGCAGGACGTGTTCGACCACGGGATCTCGGGCCCGCTGATGCGTGGCATGCACCACATCCCCGTGGACCGGGGGGCGGGCGCGGGCTCCTACGCCACGGCGCTGCGGATGCTGAAGGCGGGCGAGGTGGTGGGCGTGTTCGCGGAGGCGACGATCAGCCGGTCGTTCACCGTCAAGGAGATCAAGAACGGCGCCATCCGCATGGCCCAGGCCACCAACACCCCGCTCATCCCGGTGGCGCTGTGGGGCAGCCAGCGGCTGTGGACCAAGGGCCGGCCGCGCAAGCTGCTCCAGCGCCACGTGCCGCTCACCATCCTGGTGGGCGAGCCGATGCACCCCAAGCGGGGCGAGAACGTCAACGACCACACGGTGGAGCTGCACACGCGCATGTCGGAGCTCGTCGACCGGGCGCAGCGCACCTACCCGGAGGTGCCGCCCGGGGTCTGGTGGCAGCCCGCCCACCTGGGAGGCACCGCGCCGACCCCGGAGGAGGCGGCGGCCATGGACGCCGCCGAGGCGGAGGCCCGCGCCAAGAAGGACTGACGCGCGGACGAACAACGGGCGTGTCATGAAGGACCGGCGCGCCACGCGCAACCGGCGCACCGACGCGGCACGGCGCACCGACCCGCCACGGCGCGGTCGCCGAGCGGGGCGTGGGCGTCCCGGTGAGGCGCCCCACCGCGATTCCCTCGCGGTGGGGCCGGCCCCGGAACGTCAGATGGCCGCCTGGTAGGCGCTCGCGCGCATCCCGGCCAGCAACCCCGCCGTCTGCTCAGGCGTGTAGCGGCGCACGGGGTCGTGATGCAGCAACCCCTCGATGAGCGGCCGCATCACCCCGGCCCGGCGCGGTGGCGGGTAGGGGCCGCTGCGCGCCATGCCGAGCACCGTCGCGGCGTCCTGGCCCGGATAGGGCGGCTGGCCTTCGATGGCGCTGTAGAGGGTGGCGCCGAAGGACCACATGTCGGCCTCCTTGCTGGCCGGCCCTCCGTGCAACCGCTCGGGCGCCATGAACGCCGGGGTGCCGCGCAGCCGCCGCGAGGTCGTCATGCGAATGTCGCCCTCGGCGGTCGCGATGCCGAAGTCGGTCAGCACCACCCGGTCGCCGGTCAGCATGACGTTGGCGGGCTTGACGTCGCGATGCAGCACTCCGGCCTGGTGGGCGGTGCGCAGTGCCGCGAGCAGGTGCTGGCCGATGGCCGCCACCGACTGCGCGGGCAATGTGCCCACCTGGGAGAGCAATTGGTGCAATGAGAGCCCGTCGAGGTACTCCATCACGATCCAGAGCTTGCCGCCCTCCTCGATCAGGTCGTGCACCGTGACGATGTTGGGATGCGTCAGCCCAGCAGCCATCCTGGCCTCACGCAACACCCGGCGGCGCACCATCTCGACCTCACCGGCCAAGGTCAGCTCCTTTAGCGCCACCGTACGGTGGAGGAGCTGATCGAACGCCCGCCAGACGACTCCCATACCCCCACGACCGGCCTCCTCGTTCAGGAGGTACCGTCCGCCGATCTCCCGCATACCATCCCCTCAAGCTCGGGGATTAATCATGTCACCTCAGCAACAGCTGTAGGGTGCCTAACGTGATCTGGATATGTCGGAAAGTGTAGCTTCGCTGGTCAGAGGCCCAGAAATTCGATCCGACAAGGCGCGCCACACCAGTCCGACTGCTCCCAAACATACTCCAACGGCGCCTATGAGGACGGCCGCAAGCCCGGCGAACTCGGCCACGACGCCTCCGAGCGCCGCCCCGAGGGGCATGCCTCCCATGCCGACGAGCCGGTATGCCGAATTGACCCGGCCGAGCAATTCCGCCGGAATCAGCCGCTGCCGCGTGGAAATAACCAGGACGTTTCCGGCCGCCCCGAACAAGCCCCACAAGACGGCGGTCGGATAAAGCGTCCAGGGTGATGGCACGAGCACCGGCACCAGGAGCAGCAGGCTGGTGGTCAGCCAGCATCCGAGGAGCGTCCTGACCTCGCCGAAGAGCCCCGCCACCCGGCCCGACAGCAGGGACCCGAGCACCGCTCCGGCGGCGAAGGCCGTGGTCATCAGGCCGTACTCGCCCGGCTCCAGGCCGATCGCCGACCCGCCGCCGACCGCCCACAGGACGAAGACGGCGAAGTAGGCGGAGTTGGCCAGGTTGAGCAGGCCCGCCGAGACGGCGAGGCTCCGCAGGACCCGGTGCGCCCAGAGGTAGCGCAGCGCCTCGCCGATGTCGCGGCGCAGCGGCCGCCGCCCGGTGGGGGCGGCGGGCAGCCGGTACGCCCCCCGCATCCCCAGCAGGAGCAGCCCGCCGGCGGCGTACAGGACGGCCGGGGCGCCGAAGAGGGCGGCGGGCAGGGCCACGACGAGCAGGCCCGCCACCGGGGCGCCGATGAAGTCGTTGCCGATCATCTGGGCGGTCGAGACGCGCCCGTTCGCCCGCGTGAGGTGCTCGCGGGAGACGGTCATCGGCAGGACGGACTGCGCCGAGAGGTCGGCGAAGACCTCGCTCACCCCGGCCAGCAGTACGGCGGCCAGCAGCAGCCACAGGTCCAGCAGCCCGAGGGCGGCCAGGAGGGTGGCGGCGCCGAGGATCGCGGCCCGCGCGAGGTGGGCCACGACCATGATCCGCCGCCGGTCGGCGCGGTCGGCGATCGCGCCGGCGTGCAACGCGAGCACCAGCCACGGGAGCGTGGCCGCGGCCCCCACCAGCGACACCAGCGTGGGGGAGCGGGTCATCGACACCGCCAGCAGCGGCGCGCCGACCTTGAGCAGCCCGTCGGCCAGGTTCGACAGTGCGGTGGACGACCACAGGAATCCGAACGAGCGTCCCAGCATGGCTCACTCCGGTAGTGTGTAAGGAAAAGTATGCATGGATTTCTTTGCAAAGATAGGCTTGCACAGTATGACACGCAAGAGCTTCTCCGCCCGTACGCTCGACGCGAACGCCCTGAAGTCCTTCGCCCACCCGCTGCGGCTGCGCATCTACGAGCTCCTGGACGAGCACGGCCCCTCCACGGCCACCCGGCTCGCCGCCCTGCTCGAGCAGAACACCGGCGCGACCAGCTACCACCTGAGAGAGCTGGCCGGGCACGGCATGATCGAGGTCGTGCCCGGGATGGGGCGGGGCAAGGAGAAGTACTGGCGCATCACGCCCGGCGGCTTCTCCTACGGCGAGCCGCCCGCCGACCCCGAGACGGCGAGCGCGATGGAATACCTGCTCGACGATCTGGTGCGCCAGCGCGGCGCCGAGCTGGCCCGCTGGCGGCGGAAACTGGACAAGGCGCCGGAGGAGTGGGTGCAGGCCGGCGCGTTCGGGCGGCGGTCGCTGCGGCTCACCGCGGAGGAGACGGCGCTGATGCGGGACGAGGTGTTCGAGGTGCTGGAGCGCTTCAGGGCGGTGTCGGACCGCCGGGAGCAGACGAGCCCGGGCGGAGCCGGGGACGCCGGGCACGTGATCGTCCACTTCGACGTCCTGCCGGTGGGCGCCGGGGAGGAGCCCGAGTGAACCCGCCGCCGGTCGGTGACTCCGGTTCCGTCCGGGCCGTTGACCGGTGGCCTCGCGCTTCGGTGGGAGGGGTCAGGGGTGCCGGTCGCGATCACAACCTAGGGTTTTCCCTAGGCCCCGCCCCGAAGCGGGCGCCTCGCCGTACCCCATAGTCTCCTTCGTCACCCGGCCTATTCCGCGCGAATCCGCGCAGACCCACACGGGCGAAGGAGCCGACATGGCACGCGAAACCGGCACCACGGCGGCCGGGCCATGAGGCCTGCGCTCGCTCCCGAGTGGGTGGAACGCTCCAAGTCGACAGGGCGCTCCGGTGGTGTTCCGGATGCGTGGAGGGCGACCTCATGGGCGGCCGGCGGGGGCTCGCCCGCGAGCGAGCACCCCTGGGCGCGCCGGGAAAGGGCGCGGGCCGAGATGCTGGGCGCGGCGCCGCCGTCGGAGCGGGCAATGTTCGGTGGCGCCGCTGCCCTTATCGTCCCGTCACACCGGCCCGCTGAAAAGCTCCGGGCCCGCCGGACATAGGGCCCGGGGGCAGCGCCCTCGTTCCGGGCTGGAGGGACGAGGGCGTCTGCTCCGCCGAAACCGTCAGGCGGTCTCGAACGTCAGCCGTCAGGTGGTTTCGGGACGTCAGCCATCAGGTGGTTTCGGTCATCAGCCGTCAGATGGTTCGGGACGTCAGCCGTCAGATGGTCTCGGACATCAGGGCGAGCACCCGTTCGGGCATGCCCTCCGGGGCCGTCTTCGGGGAGCCGCAGGCGAACGGCGGTTGCGGGTCGTACTCGATCGCGAGTTGCACCATCTGCGCGGTCTCCGCGCCGTCGGCCTGGGACAGCAGCGTCAGCGCCATGTCGATGCCCGCCGACACCCCGGCCGCGGTGACGATCTTGCCCTCGGTCACCACCCGCTCGCTGACCGGCTCGGCCCCGAAGGTCTTGAGCAGGTCCATCAGGCCCCAGTGAGTGGTCGCCTTGACGCCCGTCAGCAGCCCGGCCGCGCCGAGGATGAGCGAGCCGGTGCACACCGAGGTCGTCCACCGGGTGTGCTCGTGCGCCTGGCGGATCCATCCGAGCAGGGCCTCGTCGGACAGGGCCGCCATGGTGCCGGGCCCGCCGGGGACCACGATCACGTCAGGCGCGGGCACGTCCGCGTACGAGGCCGTCGCGGTCAGCGTGAGCGCCCCCTGGTCGTCGGTGACCGGCCCCGGCTCGGCGGCGACGAACGTGACGGTGCAGCCGGGCGCCATGGCCAGCACGGTGTACGGCCCGACCGCGTCGAGCGCGGTGAAACGAGGATAAAGCGGGATGGCCACATGCATGGGTCATCTCTCCTTCGACTGGAATCTGCGGCGATGATCGCCCGGTGAGATCCGCCAGTGCCGCCTGAAGACGCGATAGAGCGTCTCCGGCGTGCCGAGCCCCGACTCCCTGGCCACGCTCTCCAGCGGGAGGCCGGTGACCTCCAGGAGCCGCCTGGCGGTGTCGGCCCGGCTGCGTTCGACGTACCGGCCGGGTGACAGGCCGGTCTGCTCGGTGAAGACGCGCGAGAAGTGCCGCTCGCTCATGCCGATCCGTGCGGCGAGCGCGGGCACGCTGAGGTCGGCGCCTGGGTTCGCGTCGATATAGCCCTGTAGCTCCCTGAACGGCTCGCTGCGCGGCGTCATGGCCCGCATCGGGGTGCTGAACTGGCTCTGCCCGCCCGGCCTGTGCAGATAGACCACGAGGCCGCGGGCGACGTCGCTGGCGAGCGCGTGACCGTGGTCCCTCGTCACGAGCGCCAGCGCGAGATCCACGCCCGCCAGGACGCCCGCGGAGGTCCAGACGTCGCCGTCCTCGATGTAGAGGGGGTCGGCGTCCACCTCGACGCGGTCGTAGCGGGTCTTGAGGTCATGGGCGGCGAGCCAGTGCGTGGTGGCCCGCCGGTGGTCCAGCAGCCCGGCCTCGGCCAGCAGGAACGCGCCGTTGCAGACCGAGGCCACCCGCCGGGCCCGCGCGGCCAGCCCGGCGACGGCCGCGACCAGCTCCCGGTCCTTGAGCTGGTCGGGCACCGTGAACCCGCCCGCCACCAGCAGCGTGTCGATCGGTCCTGTGACCTCGCCGAGCGCCGTGGCGGCCACCCCGACGCCGTTGTGCGCGGGCACCACGCCAGGCCGTACGGCCGCCACCTCGACCCGGTAGCCGCCGTCGGACGCCAGCAGGGCCGCGGTGCCGAACACGTCGGCGGGGCCTGCCATGTCGAGGAGCTGGAAGCCGGGAAAGACGACGATCAGGACGCGTCGCTGCATGCTTTCATGCTGGTCGCGGGCCCGCGATGGCGTCAACGACGCGACTGTTGCAGATTAGGACATGGCGTGGGCGTCGAGGATGGTGGCGTGGGCCCCCGACAGCGCCGGGGGCCCTGGCACCGTCAGCCCATGTGGGGGTAGCGGTGGTCGGTCGGCGGGACGAAGGTCTCCTTGATCGTGCGGGCGTTCACCCACCGGATCAGGTTGAAGATCGAGCCCGCCTTGTCGTTGGTGCCCGAGGCGCGGGCGCCGCCGAACGGCTGCTGCCCCACGACCGCGCCCGTCGGCTTGTCGTTGACGTAGAAGTTGCCCGCCGCGAAGCGCAGCCGGTCGGAGGCCGAGGCGATCGCGTAGCGGTCCTGGGCGATGATCGAGCCGGTCAGCGCGTAGGGGGCGATGCTCTCCATCTGGTCGAGCACCTGGTCGAAGTCGCGGTCCTCGTAGACGTGCACGCCGAGGATCGGGCCGAAGTACTCCTTGACGAAGATCTCGTCCGTGGGGTCGGCGCACTCCAGGATCGTCGGCTTGACGAAATAGCCGACCGAGTCGTCGTACGAGCCCGTGAGCACGTCGATGTTCGAGGCCGCCCGCGCCCGGTCGATCGCCTCCTTGTGCTTGGCGAACGCCCGGTCGTCGATGACCGCGCCCATGAACGTCGACAGGTCGCCCGCCACGTCGCCCACGGTCAGCGACTCGGCCACCGACACGAAGTCGTCACGCATGCGGTTCCAGACCGAGCGCGGCACGTACGCGCGGGAGGCGGCCGAGCACTTCTGGCCCTGGTACTCGAACGCGCCCCTGACCAGCGCCGTCGAGAGCACCGCCGGGTCGGCGGACGGGTGGGCGAGCACGAAGTCCTTGCCGCCGGTCTCGCCGACCAGGCGCGGGTAGCCGTGGTAGGAGGCGATGTTCGCGCCCACGGTGCCCCACAGGTGCTGGAACGTCGCGGTGGAGCCGGTGAAGTGGATGCCGGCCAGCGCCGGGTGCCCGAGCGCCACCTCGGAGACGGCCTGCCCGTTGCCGGTGACCATGTTGATCACGCCCGGCGGCAGCCCGGCCGCCTCCAGCAGCCGCATCGTGAAGTGCGCGGCGAACTGCTGGGTCGGCGACGGCTTCCAGACGACGACATTGCCCATCAAGGCGGCCGACGTCGGCAGGTTTCCGGCGATGGCGGTGAAGTTGAACGGCGTGATGGCCAGCACGAAGCCCTCGAGCGGCCGGTACTCCATCCTGTTCCACACGCCGGGCGACGAGATCGGCTGGTCGGCGTAGAGCTGACGGGCGTAGGCCACGTTGAACCGCAGGAAGTCGATCAGCTCGCAGGCGGCGTCGATCTCCGCCTGCTGCGCCGACTTCGACTGGCCCAGCACGGTCGCCGCGTTCAGCGTCGCCCGCCACGGGCCCGACAGCAGGTCGGCCGCCTTGAGGAAGATCGCGGCCCGCTCGTCGAACGACAGCGCCCGCCAGGCGGGGGCCGCCCGCAGCGCGCTGTCCACGGCGTCCTGCACGTCCTGGGCCGTAGCGTCGTTGGTACGGCCCAGGACGGAGGCATGGTTGTGCGGCTGCACCACGTTGACGGGCGCGCCGCCACCGAGGCGCTGCTCGCCGCCGATGGTCATGGTCAGGTCGATGGAGGAGCCGGCCAGCTCCTTGACGCGGTCCTCCAGCGCGGCCCGCTCGGCGCTGCCGGGCGCGTAGCCGTACACACGCTCGTTCGCGGGCACGGGGACGTTGCTGATGGCATCCATTTACTTACCCCCAAGGGCACGAAGGAAGAAGGCGACGTTGGCGGGGCGCTCCGCTAGGCGGCGCATGAAGTAGCCGTACCAGTCGTCGCCGTAGGGGACGTAGACGCGGACCGTGTGGCCGGCCCCGGCGAGGGACTCCTGCAGGTCGGTCCTGATTCCGTAGAGCATCTGGAACTCGTGGTCGCCGATCGTCCGCCCGAACCGGTCGGCGAGCAGCTCCGTGATCGCGATCATGCGATCGTCGTGCGTCGCCACCATGGGGTAACCGTTCCCCGCCATGAGGATCCGCAGGCATCGCACGTACGCCTTGTCGACGGCCGTCCTGCCCTGGTGGGCGACGGAGGCGGGTTCGCGGTAGGCGCCCTTGACCAGGCGTACGCGGGAGCCCTCCGACGACAGGTCGCGGCAGTCCTGCTCACTGCGGAACAGGTACGCCTGGATGGCCACGCCCGTGGCCGGGTGGTCCTCGCGCAGCTTGCGCAGGATCGACAGCGTGGAGTCGACGGTGGTGTGGTCCTCCATGTCGAGCGTGACGGTCGCGCCCGACGACGCCGCGGCGGCGCAGATCTCGCGGGCGTGCTCGAGCGCCATGGCGTCGTCGAGCCGCTGCCCGACGGCCGACAGCTTCACCGACACCTCGCCGCGGTCGCCGAGCCCGAGCGGGCCGATTTCGCCGAGCAGCGTGACGTAGGCGTTCGCGGTGGCCTCGGCGGCCCGCGCGTCGAGCGTCTCCTCGCCGAGATGGTCGATGGTCACGGCGAGCTTGGCGTCGCGCAGCCGCTCGACGGCCTCGCGGGCCTCCTGGGCGCTCTCGCCGGCGACGAACCGCCGCACCACGTTCTTGGTGAGCGGGAAGCCTGAAACGGAGCGGCGGACGACACCGCTCCTGGAAGCGGCGAGCAGCAGTTGACCCAGCATGGTGCCCAGTTTAAAAACGCAGCTCAGAGGGGGCCATCGACGCGCGTAACGCCGCGTGTGGCAGGCTGTCGTACAAATGCACAACTCGGCAGACCTACAAGAGATCGTCGACGAGATCGCCGCCCGGCTGGGGGCGTCCGCGACGCTGGAGGACCGCTCGTTCCGGCTGCTGGCCTACGGAGCGCAGCACGGCGACATCGACACGGTCCGCCAGGAGTCGATCCTGCGCCGGCGCGCCACGGGCGAGGTACGCGAATACTTCGAGCGCTACGGCATCGCCAGGGCGAACGGCCCGGTCCGGATCCCCGCCGACGACGAGCTCAAGGTCCTGGCCAGAGTCTGCTGGCCGCTGCGTCACGCCGACGTCACCTACGGCTATCTGTGGCTGCTCGACTCGGGTGAGCTGACGGACGACACCCTGCGCGCCACGGCGCCGCTCGTCTCCAGGGCTGCCGCCGCGCTCGCCCAGGAGGCCAGGAGCAGGCAGGACCTCGGCCGCGGGCTGCGCGCGCTGCTCTCCGCCGACCCCGAGGAGCGGGCCGACGCCTCCATCGAGGTGCCGGGCCCGGTGACGGCGGTCGCCGTACGGGAGTCGCAGGAGCGGGTGGCCGCCCTCTGGACCCTCCCGCGCGGCGTCCTGGCCCGCCCGGGCTCGCCGGTCGCCCTGCTCGCGCCGGCCCACCTCGCGGGGGAGGTGGCGCAGACGGTCCAGAGCGCGTACGGCACCGCCGCCGGCATCGGCGCCCCCCGCACGGACCCGGCCGACGCCTGGCTGAGCTGGCGCGAGGCCCGCCAGGCGCTGCGCATCGCCGAGCACTTCCCCCGGCACGCCCCCATCGCCCGCTGGGAGGACCTGGGCGTGCACCGCCTGCTGTCCCGGCTCAGCCAGGCCGACCTGCGGGAGCTGGCGGCCGAGACGGCGGCGCTGGACACGGAGCTGGCCCACACGGTGGAGGTCTACCTCGACCGCGGCGGCCACGTCCAGAAGACGGCGGCCGAGCTCGGCGTCCACCGCCAGACGCTCTACTACCGGCTGGGCAAGGCCGAACGCCTCACCCACAGAGACCTGTCCGACGGCGACGACCGCCTGGCCGTGCACCTGGGGCTGAAGGCGGCCCGGCTGCGCGGCCCCGATGCCTGAACGCGCTGGGCGGTCAACCGGTGGGCTCATGCGCCCCGGCGCGCACCGCTGCGTCATGCTGGCCTGGTGACCAGTACGAACGGCGAGCCGCCGATCCACACTGACCTGCTCGACGCCACCCCGGGGCTGCGGGTGGACGACCGGGACGACGACGATCCGGTGCTGCTGCGCGCCGACGGTCATCCGGTCGACACCTGGCGCCAGCACTACCCGTACGCCGAGCGCCTGTCGCGGGAGGACTACGAGCGTGACAAGCGGCTGCTGCAGATCGAGCTGCTCAAGTTGCAGTACTGGATCAAGGATACCGGCGGGCGCCTGGTGGTGCTGTTCGAAGGGCGGGACGCGGCCGGGAAGGGCGGCACCATCAAGCGCTTCATGGAGCACCTCAACCCCCGTGGCGCGACCGTCGTGGCGCTGGAGAAGCCGAGCGAGCGCGAGCGCGGCCAGTGGTACTTCCAGCGTTACATCGCCCATCTGCCGGCCAAGGGGGAGATGGTGCTGTTCGACCGCTCCTGGTACAACCGGGCCGGGGTCGAGCGGGTGATGGGGTTCTGCACCGAGCAGGAGTATCTGGAGTTCATCGAGCAGGCGCCCCGGGTGGAGAGCCTGCTCGTGGACTCGGGCCTGCGCCTGGTCAAGCTCTGGTTCTCGGTGTCGCGGGCCGAGCAGCGCACCCGGTTCATCATCCGCCAGGTCGACCCGGTCAGGCGGTGGAAGCTGTCGCCGATGGATCTGGCCTCGCTGCACAAGTGGGACGACTACACCCAGGCCAAGGAGTACATGTTCCTGCACACCGACACCGAGTGGGCGCCGTGGACGGTCATCAAGAGCAACGACAAGAAGCGGGCCCGGCTGGAGGCCATGCGCCACGTGCTGAGCCTCTTCGACTACGCCCGCAAGGATCATGGCGTGGTCGGCGTGCCCGACCCGCGCATCGTGACCTCCGCGGCCGACATCTTCGACGAGGACCACGACCTGCCCGAACCGGCCTGACGCCGCCGCCCGCCTGCCTGTCCCGTCGCCCCGCCTCAGCGCAGGAGCGGGAGCAGCCGGTCGCCCTGGCGTTTGATCTCCGGCAGGTAGGGGGTGTCGGAGAGCACGAAGTGGGTGACGCCGAGGGCCTGGTATCCGCGCAGCGACTTCGCCACGTCCTCGGCCGAGCCGACCAGCCACGTCGTGCCCGCGCCGCCGCCGCCGAACCTGCCGGGAGCGGTGTAGAGGTTGTCGTCGAGCACCTCTCCCCGCGCGGCCAGGTCGAGCAGCCGCTGCTGGCCGACGGCGGTGTGCCGGTTCGGGTCGCGCGTGATGACGCCCTTCGCCATCTCCTCGACCTTGGCATCGGCGTCGGCCCAGGCCTGTTCGGTGGTGTCGCGCACCAGCGTGGTGATCCGCAGGCCGAACTCCAGCGGCGGGTGCTCGCGGCCGAGCGTCTCGCCGAGCCGCCTGAGCCGCTCGATCCGCGCGGCTACGCCGTCGAGCGGCTCACCCCAGAAGAGCTGGACGTCGGCCTCGGTGGCGGCCACCCGCTCGGCGGCCTCCGACGCGCCGCCGAAGTAGAGCCGGGGGTGGGGGCGTCCGTCCCGGGCCACGGGGCGGGGCACGACGGTGGAGCCGGTGACGCTGAAGTGCTCGCCGTGATAGGTGACGCTCTCCTCGGTCCAGAGCCTGCGTACGAGCTGGATGAACTCCTTCGTACGGGCGTAGCGGTGGGCCTGGTCGCCCTCACTGTCGCCGTACGCCGCCAGGTCGTCCTTGCCCGACACGATGTTGACGAGCACCCGGCCCCCGGTGAGGTGGTCCAGGGTCGCGGCGGCGGAGGCGAACTTGGCCGGATGCCAGTAGCCGGGCCGGACGGCGATCAGCGGCTGGAACGTCGTGGTCCGCGCGGCCAGCGCGGTGGCGACCGTGAAGGTGTCGGGCCGCCCCCAGCCGGTGCCGATGAGCGCGCCGCCCCACCCGTGCTCCTCGAGGGCCCGGGCGTGGGTGGTGAGGGTCTCCAGGCTGTTGTGGTCCACGACGGTGTCGTCTCCGCGGTGGCCGGGATGCACCTGGTTCGGGATGTACCAAAGGAAGTGGAGGCTCATCAGCGATCTTCCCCGTTCTACAACCTATTCTTCATGTAGGTAAAGCATAGATTAAGCACGCCTGTTCCCAGAGCGGACCGCTGGACAGACCGGGACGGTCGCGCCCGGCCGGTCGCGGCCCTAGGGTCGAGCCTCCGGCACACACGGGAGGAGACGAGGGTGCGGGTGCTCGACCTCACCGACGATCTGGCCTGCAACGGGACGAGGCTGCTGGTGGGCCTCGGCGCCGACGTCGTACGCGTGGAACGCTCCCCGG
The DNA here is from genome assembly GCF_040654715.1 of Nonomuraea sp. NPDC050643. Taxonomy (NCBI): domain Bacteria; kingdom Bacillati; phylum Actinomycetota; class Actinomycetes; order Streptosporangiales; family Streptosporangiaceae; genus Nonomuraea; species Nonomuraea sp. NPDC050643. The sequence goes on from NZ_JBFAIM010000028.1 coordinate 42,517, forward strand.
CCCCGGCGCTGTCGCGGGCGGAGAGCCTGCACTGGCACGCGGGAAAGCGGGTCGTGCGCGGCCCGGTGAGCCCCGCCGAGCTCGACCGGCTGGCGGAGCAGGCGGATGTGATCGTCGAGAGCGGCCCCCTGGGCGAGCTCGCCGGAGTGCGCACGGACTCCACCGGCCCCGCAGTCGCCTCCCGGTGGCCGTGGGCCGTGCACGTCGTGGTCACGCCGTTCGGCACGACCGGTCCCCGGCGCGCGTGGCGGGCCGACGACCTCGTGGCCGCGGCGGCCGGCGGCATGGCGTGGCTGGGCGGGAAGCCCGGCCGGCCGCCCAAGGCGCCTCCGCGCGAGCAGGCCACCCAGCTCGCCGGGGCGCACGCCGCCATCGCGGCGCTGCTGGGCCTCATCGCCCGCGACCGCACCGGGCAGGGCCGGCTCATCGACGTCTCCGTGCAGGAGGCGGTGGCCGCCACGCTGGAGACGGCCGCCATCTCCTGGATCCACGCGGGACGCTACCCCTCCCGCAACGGCGGCGTGTACGAGCACGTCGCCCACCGCGTCTTCCGCGCCGAGGACGGCCACGTCGCCGGCGGCTACTCCGGCAGCGACCGCATGTGGACGGACCTGCTCGCCTGGATGGCGGAGTCGGGCGAGGCCGGGGACCTGACCGAGGACACCTGGTCCGATCCCGTCCTGCGCTGGCGTGGCCGCGCGCACGTGGACGAGATCGTGGCCAGGTTCGTCGCGCGGCGCTCCGCCGCCGCCATGGCCGAGCAGGGGCGCGCCAGAGCGCTGCCCTGGGCGCAGGTCGCCACGGCCGCGAGCCTGCCCGCCAACCCGCAGCTCACCGAGCGCGCGTTCTTCACCCGGGTGCTGGGGGAGGGGCTGCCGCCCGGCGGGGTGCTGGACGTCGGCTTCCCCTTCGCCGCCCCGGGCCTGCCCCGCCCGGTGCGCCTCACCGAGCCGCTTCCCGCCGACCCCGCCGCCGCCTGGCGCACCGACAACCCCCGGGGCCGCAGGGAGGCCGGCGGCGGGGCGAGCCCGCTGGAGGGCCTGCGGGTGCTGGACCTGACGTGGGTGCTGGCCGGCCCGTACGCCACCAAGACGCTGGCCGAGCACGGCGCCGACATCATCAAGATCGAATCCCGCCATCGGGGCGACCCCACCCGCTTCGCGCCGTCGATGCGGCTGCGGCCCGGCGCGGGGGCCGACGACAGCGGCTATTTCATCAACTTCAACCGCGGCAAGCGCAGCGTCGCGCTCAACCTGCGTACCGAGCCGGGCCGCGAGGTGCTGCGCCGGCTCGCCGCCGAGTGCGACGTGGTGATCGAGAACTTCAGCCCCGGCGTCCTCGCCCGATGGGGGCTGTCCTACGACCGGCTGGTGGAGCTGAACCCCGAGGTCATCCTCGTGTCGATGTCCGGGGTCGGGCAGAGCGGGCCCTGGCGGGACGCGGTGACCTTCGCCGACACGCTCGCCGCCATGTCCGGGCTCACCAGCGAGACCGCCGACCCCGGCGAGGCGCCGCAGGGGCTGACGTTCGGGCTGGGTGACATGGTGGCCGCCAACTCGGCGGTCCTGGCCGTCCTCGACCTGGTCGCGGCCGGGCGCGGGGGGCACGTGGACCTGTCCCAGCTCGAGACGATGGCCGCGGCGATGGGGCCGGCGCTGATCGAGTCGGAGCTGGGCGAGCCCGGCACGGCGCCCAGGAGGGGCGTCTACCCGACCAAGGGTGACGACCGCTGGATCGCGCTGTCGGCACGCGGCGAGGAGGAGTGGCGGCGCCTGGCCGCGTACGCCGGGCTGGCGGACGTGCCCGAGGACGAGACCGGCGCCGCCCTGGCCGCCTGGTGCGCGCGCCACGACGGCGCGGAGCTGGCGGCCGAGCTGCAGGGGATCGGCGTGGCCGCCGCCGTCGTCGCCACCGGCCGGGACCTGGTGGAGGACGACGAGCACCTGGCGGCGAGGGGCTTCTACCCGGTGCTGGAGCACGCCCTGGCCGGCCCGGTCCGGCACGAGGGCGTCGTGGTCCGCCTGTCGGCCGCCCCCGGAACGCTCACGACCTCCGCCCCGCTGCTCGGCGAGCACACCGGCGAGGTGCTGAAGAGCCTGCTGGGCATGGACGAGGACGAGCTCTCGCGGCTGCGCGAGGCCGGTGTCCTGGAATGAACGCATGGGAGCGCGCATGAAGAACCACCTGGACGTACGGCGCGACGGAGGGACGGCGACGATCGTCATCGACCGGCCGCCCGCCAACGCCGTCGACCCCGCCCTGATCGACGAGTTCCTGGAGGTGCTCCCCGGACTGGCCGGGGACGCCGCCGTCCGGTGCCTCGTCATCCGGGGGACCGGCCGCTTCTTCGTGGCGGGGGCGGACATCGCGGTGATGCGCGACCTCTCGGAGGCCAACCATGTGCGGATGCGCCGCTGGGTCGAGGTGCAGCGCCTGCTCGAACTGGCGCCCAAGCCGGTCGTCGCGGCGATGAACGGGCACGCCCTGGGCGGCGGCGCCGAGCTGTCCCTGGCCTGCGACCTGCGCATCCTGGCGGCCTCGGCGACGATCGGCTTCCCCGAGATGAGTCTCGGCCTGTTCCCGGGAGCGGGCGGCAGCCAGCGGCTGCCCCGGCTGCTCGGCCCGCATCGCGCCAAGCGCCTGATGATCGACGGCGCCCGCCTGTCCGCGGCCGAGGCGCTCGACCTGGGCCTGGTCGACGTGGTCGCGGCCGACGAGGACTTCGACCGCGTGGTGGCCGAGCACGCCGCGAGCCTGGGGGCCCGGCCGACCGCGGCCATCGGCCTGCTCAAGCGGGCCGTGGACGCCGGATCCGGCCTGCCCGTCGAAGAGGCGCTGGAGGTGGAGTGGAAGGCGGTCATGGAGCTGATCGCGACCGCCGACGCCGCCGAGGGGCTTCAGGCGTTCCTGGACGAACGCCCGCCCCGGTTCACCGGCCGGTGAACCGGCCCCTGGTCAGGAGGCGTCGTAACCCGTCACCATCGTGGTGTCCGTGAGGACGTCGCCGACCTTGCGGGCGCCTCCCGGGCTGCCCAGCGGTTCGTCGCGCCCGGCCAGCACCTCGGTGAAGAAGCTGCGGGAGTCGGCGGCGAAGAGCGTGCGCGTCTCGTCGCCACGGGCCGAGCGGTCCACGAAGATCGCCTCGACCGGGCACTCCGGCTCGCACGCTCCGCAGTCGATGCACTCGTCGGGGTTGATGTAGCTCTTGCGGTCGCCGACGTAGATGCAGTCGACGGGACACACGTCCACGCACGCCCGGTCGTTGACGTCGATGCAGGCGGGGCCGATGACATAGCTCATGAGTCGCTCCTGTTGCTCTGAGGGGTGTCGGTGGAGTGCCCGGGGAAGAGGCTCAGCCCGGGGTCCAGCTCGACGGCGGCGTTGTTGACCGCGGTGGCCACCTCGCCGAAGCCCACCGACATCAGCCGGACCTTGCCGTCGTACTCGGTGAGGTCTCCGGCGGCGTACACGCCGGGCAGGCTGGTACGCATGCGCTGGTCCACCAGGACGGACCTGCCGCGCAGCGCCAAGCCCCAGCCGGCCAGCGGCCCGAGGTCGCTGATGAAGCCGAGCGCCGCGATCACGGAGTCCGCGGGCAGCTCCCGGTCGGCCGCGTCGCGCGTCCGCAGGTGGGCCCGCTCGACCCGGTCGCCGCCGGACAGGGCGACCACCTGGCTGTCGACGACGATGCGGACGCCCGCGACGCGGGCCGCGGCGACGCCGGCGGCGTGCGCGCGGAAGGCGGCCCGGCGGTGCACGAGGGTGACCGACCTGGCCAGGGGCGCCAGCGCCAGCGACCAGTCCACCGCGCTGTCCCCGCCGCCCACGACGACGACGTCGCGGCCGGTGTGCTCGGACAGGTCCGGCACGAAGTAGTCCAACCCCCGTCCGAGCCATTCGTCGCCGCCCGGCAGCGGGCGGGGGGTGAACGTGCCGATGCCCGAGGTGAGCAGGACGGCCCCCGCGCGTACGGCGGTGCCGTCGGACAGGGTCACGACCGGCCGCCGCTCCTCGTCGCGGCTCAGCTCGACGGCCTGCCTGCCGAGCAGGTAGACGGGGTCGTAGGCGGCGGCCTGGGTCTTGAGCGCGTCGACCAGTGAGCGGCCGAGTATGCCGGGCAGGCCGGCCACGTCGCGCACTTCCTTTTCCGGGTACAGCGCCGAGATCTGCCCGCCCACCTGGGGCAGCGCGTCCACGACGACGGTACGCAGGCCGCGGAAGCCCGCGCAGTAGGCGCCGTAGAGGCCGGTCGGCCCGGCACCGATGATCGCGATGTCGGTTGATGTCACAGCCACGGAAGCTACAGACGGCGGCGGCGGGAAAGCGCACGTCGCGGACCGCTGACCGGAACGCGGCTCGCTCAGCGGGACACGGTCCGCTGGGCGGGATGCTCCGCTGGGCCGGCCGGTCGCGCCGGTGGTGAACTGCCTGCGTCAGCAGTGCCGACAAAACAGTCGTAAATACGCGACACCCGTACAGACGAGACATGGGAAGCGGAGGCGAGCATGAGCGCAGAGGCCGAGACGCCGGCTGCGACCGGGGGGACCGCCAGGCGCCGGCCGTCACGACGCGGCCGGTTGCCCGGCCGTCAGGACTGGTCGAGCTGGCCGCACTACCAGGCCGCGGCCAGCGGGTTCCGTGGTTACTGGTATCCGGTGGCGTTCTCCTCGCACATCACGGGCAAGCCCAAGGCGATCACCCTGCTCGGCGAGCGCATCATGGTCATCCGTGACGGCGGCAGGGCGTACGCGCTCAAGGACCGGTGCCCGCACCGGGGCGTGCCGCTCAGCTACGGCAACCAGCAGTTCCCCGGCACCATCTCCTGCCCCTACCACGGCTGGACCTTCGACCTGGAGACCGGCGACCTCAAGGCGGTGATCACCGACGGCCCGCGGTCGCCGATCTGCGGGAAGGTGACCCAGCCCACCTACGACGTCGAGGAACGCCTCGGCATGGTGTGGATCTTCGTGGGCGACGGCGAGGACGCGCCGCCCATCGACGACCAGCTTCCCGAGGAGCTGCGCGACAACCCCGCCGTCGTCGGCTCGCGCATCCAGGCCCGCGAGGGGAACTGGCGTTTCGCCTGTGAGAACGGCTACGACGAGGGACACGCGAAATACCTGCACCGCACCGCGCTGTGGCGGCTGTTCAAGGCCATGCCGGTGTGGAACGAGACGCGCATCGTCCGGCGTGGCCGCTGGATCTACCGGGTGCAGGACGCCCAGCACTGGGACGCCGACTTCCCCGGCCTCGGCCCCTGGAGCAACCAGGCCTGGTACAAGCTCAAGCCGCCGAAGCAGATCGCCAACATCGGCAACACGGGCGGCCACCGGAAGGTGAACCCGGCCATCGCGGCCGAGGACTTCCCCGGGTTCGCCTCGGTCAGCATGCCGGGCGTCCTGCGCATCGTCTACCCGACCTTCATCCACTACGAGTTCTACGTGCCCGTCGACGCCGACCACCACCTCTACGTCGGCGTGATGGCCAACTTCGAGAAGGGCGTCAGAACGCTGCCCTTCTACGCCAAATACCTCGGCGCCGTCCGCTGGCTCTTCCACGGCCAGTTCTCCGGCCAGGACAAGTGGATGGTCGAGGTGACCGACGCGCCGCCGGAGCGGCTCTACCGCCCGGACGAGTCGCTCCTGCAGTGGCGCAAGCTCGCCGAGGACGTCACGGAGGAGCGCGTCGAGCGGCTGCGCGCGGCCGGGCTGATCGCGCGGGACGCCGGCTGATGGGCAGGATCGTCCTGGGCGTGGGCGCCTCCCACTCCACGCTCATGAACACGCACTGGGAGCAGGTCGAGCACAAGGATCGCGCCGAACGTCTCCGCGACGCGCTCGGCACGGCCCGCGACGCCCTCGCCGCCGCCCGTCCCGACGTGGCGATCATCGTCGGCTCCAACCACTTCCGCGGCTTCTGGCTGGACCTGATCCCCGCCTTCACCCTCGGCGTGGACGAGGTCGTCTCCTCCGGCGAGGCCGGCACGCCGTCGGGGCCGCAGCTCACCCGCCCCGCCGTCGCGCAGGCCGTCGCCGAGTCGCTGGTGGCGGCGGGCACGGAGGTGGCGATCTCGGCGAGGCTGCAGATCGACCACGGCCAGAGCCACGCGATCCAGTACCTGTTGCGCGGCCTCGACGTGCCGGTGATCCCGCTGGTGGTGAACGTGTTCGCCACGCCGCTGCCCCTCATGCGGCGCTGCGCCGAGCTGGGCGGCAACCTCGCCGCCGCGGTGGCGGAGCTGCCGGGTGAGCTCCGGGTCGCGGTCATCGCCTCGGGCGGCCTGTCCCACCGGCTCCCGTGGCCGAGCCGCTGGCAGGACCCGCACGGAGAGGACGAGGAGTTCCTGGTGGAGGCCTGGCGGGAGGGCCGGGGCGACTGGGAGCGGTACGACGCCCGCAGACGCCGGATCATCACCGCCGCGCGGCCGACGATCTTCCCCGAGTTCGACGAGGAGTTCCTCGCCGCGCTGGAGCGGGGGGAGCTGGCGCGCTACGCGGAGCTGTCCACCGAGCAGATCGAGGAGGCGGCCGGCAACGGCGGGCAGGAGCTGCGTACCTGGCTGACCATGGCCGCCGCGCTCGGCTTCGCGCCCGGACGGGCACTGGCCTACGAGCCGATGCCGGAGTGGCTGACCGGCATGGGCGTCGCCGTCATCGAGCCCCGGCCATGACCGAGGCGGAACGCCGTGACGGAGCCCCGCTCATGACCGAGCTGATGACCGAGGCCATGACCGAGCCCATGACCGAGCCCATGACCGAGCCCATGACCGAGCCCATGACCGAGGCGGAACGCGAGGGCCTGGTACGGCGGGCGCTGGCCGCCATCACCGAGGACCGGCTGCGCGAGGCGGCGGTGGACGTCACCGCGATCGCCAGCCCCACCGGCGGCGAGGCGCCGCTGGCCCGCCGGCTGGCCGATCGGCTGGCCGCGGCGGGCCTGGACGCCCACCTGCAGCGCATCGACGACGGCCAGGCCAGCGCGGTCGCCCGGCTGAGAGGCGACGGCACGGGCCCCGACCTCATGCTGTACGCCCCGATCGACACCCTGACCACCGGCGACCCGGATCTGGACGTGCCGTGGATCGGCCCGGCCCTGCGCCCCGACATGCGGCCCGAGGCCCGCTGCGACGGCCCCTACGTCAGCGGCCTCGGCGCCGGCAACCCCAAGGGCCATGCCGTGTGCGTCCTCGTCGTCGGCGAGGCCCTGGCGGAGCTGCGGCCGACGCTCGCCGGCGACCTGCTGCTGGCCTTCGGCGCGGGCGGCATGCCGGCCAACGCCGTCGACGCCGCCGGCCGCGCGAACACCGGTCACGGCGTCGGCTGCTCGTTCCTGCTCGAACGCGGCTGGCACCCCGACTACGCGGTGATCGCCAAGCCGGGGGACTTCGTCGCGCACGACGAGGTCGGGCTGTGCTGGTTCGAGATCGTCGTCCCCGGCACCCACACCTACGCCGGCAGCCGGCACCGGCTCCCGTACCGGAACCCGATCGTGACCGCCGCCGAGGTGGTGACCAGGCTGGAAGGCTGGCTGGCGGACCACCCCGAACGCCACCGCACCGCGACGGCGGCGCCGCAGGGCATCGTCGGGTCGGTCGCCGGCGGCTGGGAGCGCATGCCCTCGGTGACGCCCGCCGCCTGCCGCATCCGCCTCGACCTGCGCATCGCGCCCGGCACCACCCCGCTCGCGACCAAACGGGAGGTGACGGCGTACGTCCGGCGGCTGTCGGAGGAGCTGGACGTGGCGCTGACGGCCGAGATGGTGCTGGCCATCCCGGGCACGAGCACACCACCGGACAACTGGGTGGTCGGCAGCGCCGTCCGCGCCTGGGAGAGCGTCAACGGGCGCCCGCACGAGCCCGTCGACGGCAACAGCGGCGCCACGGACGCCAACATCCTGCGGGCGCGCGGGATCCCGACCGCCCGCGTCGGCATGCCCAAGGCCGTCTCCGACGACTTCGCCCTCGGCATGAACACCGTCGACGTCCGGGCCATGCGCCGGCTGTGCGAGGTGCTCCTGCGGGTCGCGGTCGACACCACCACGCGCACGCGCGCCGAGACCAACGACTGAGGAGGCGATATGGAACCCCCCACCGGTTCGTACGCCGACGCCGACGGCGTCACCTACCACTATCTCGACCTGGGAACGGGCCGGGACACGATCTTCCTGCACGGAGGCGGCCCCGGCTGCACCGGCTGGAGCGACTTCGGCCCGGTGGCGCCGCTCTTCGCCGCCGACCGCCGCTGCCTGATCGTCGACATCCTGCAGTACGGCAGGTCGGAGAAGTGCGTGATCACCGGCCCGATGTGGGACTTCCACGCGGACAAGATCGTCGCGCTCATGGACACGCTGGGCGTGGACCGGGCCGACTTCGTCTGCAACTCCTGGGGCGGCACCATCGCGCTGTGCCTGGCCGCGCGCCACCCCGGCAGGGTGCGCTCGCTGGTCGTCACCGGCAGCATGCCCGTCTTCCACGGCCCGCTCGCGCCGCTGCCCGAGGGCGGCCGCCGCGGCCGCAACGCCAGGGACGCCTACTACGGCGGCGAGGGGCCCACGCGGGAGAAGATGCGCGACCTCATCACCCGCCTGGAGTGGTACGACGGGGACCGGCTGCCCGAGTCCACCCTGGACCTGCGCTACGAGCAGAGCCTGGACCCGCGGGAGCGCGAGCTCGCCGCCATGTCCGACTCGCCGCGCGGCGAATGGCAGGACCTCACCGCCGAGCTGGCCGGGATCCAGGCGCCGGTGCTGTTCATGTGGGGGATGCACGACGCGTTCCTCACCCCCGACTACCCGCTCATGCTCGCCCGCATGGTGCCGAGAGGGAACCTGCACGTCATGGACCACGTGTCGCACCATCTGCAGGAGGAGCGCCCTGAGGCGTACCACGCCGTGGTGACCGGATTCCTGAACTCGGGGGCGTGAGCGATGTCGAGGACGAGAAAGCTGCTGATCGCCGCCTTCGGAGTCGCGCTGGCGGCGGTCGCCGGCCGTCTGCTCGCGGCCCGGAGCAACACCCAAGTGCACCGCATCAACCAGGACAAGGTGACCCCGCGATGACCATATGGACGGAATTGGGCCCGCTGAGCTTCAGCCTCTCGTACGTGGACGCCGCCGGCGTGCCGACCCGCAGCCTCCGGGCCGGGTCGGGCGAGCCCGTGGTGTTCCTGCACGGCACCAGCGGCCACCTGGAGGCGTTCACCCGCAACCTGGCCGCGCACGCGGCGCACTACGAGTGCCACGCGATCGACATGCTGGGACACGGCTACACCGGCAAGCCCGACCACCCCTATGAGATCCCGCGCTACGTCGACCACCTGCTGGCCTATTTCGACGCGGCCGGCATCGAGCGCGCCCACATCGTGGGCGAGTCGCTGGGCGGCTGGGTCGGCGGGCGCGCCGCGATCGACCACCCCGACCGCGTGGCCAGCCTGCAACTGCTCTGCGCCGGCGGGACCGTCGCCAACCCCGAGGTCATGAACCGCATCCGGACGAGCACCCGCGAGGCCGTGCTCAGCGACGACGTGGAGCTCACCCGCAAGCGGCTGCGCCTGCTCATGGCCGATCCCGCCGACGCGACCGAGGAGCTGGTGGCGGTGCGTCACGCCATCTACCACACCCCCGAGTTCGTGGCGGGCGTCGACAATCTGCTATGCCTGCAGGACATGGAGACCCGCCTGCGCAACATCCTGCGCCCCGCCGACCTGGCCGCGATCTCGCAGCCCACGCTCATCGTGTGGGGCCGCAAGAACCCGTTCGGCGACGTGCCGGAGGCCACCGCCATGCACGAGGCCATCGCCGGCTCGCAACTGGAGCTGCTGGAGGAGTGCGGCCACTGGCCCCAGCACGAGCAGGCCGGCCGCTACAACGCGCTCAGCCTGGCCTTCCTGGCCAAGAACTCGTGACGCGCGCCGCGCGGTTCCACGGCTGGGGTGTGCCGCCGGTCGTGGAGGAGCTGCCCGAACCGGCGCACAAGCCCGGGAACGTGCTGGTCGAGGTACGGGCGGCGGCGCTCGGGCACCTGGACCTCACCGTGGCGAGCGGGTCCTTCGGCATGCGGCCGGAGCTGCCGTACATCGGGGGTGTCGAGGCCGCCGGAGTGGTCCTCGACTCCGACACCCTGGCCCCCGGCACGCAGGTGCTCCTTCGCGGCGGCGGGCTGGGCCTGCTGCGCGACGGCTGCTGGACCGAGCGCGTCAGCGTCTCTCCCAAGGCCGTCACCCCGATGTCGCCGCCGCTGGAGCCGGAGGTGGCCGCGTCGTTCTTCGTCCCGGCCACCACGGCGTACGTCGCCCTGCACGACGTCGCCCGGCTGGAGCCCGGCGAGGAGGTCGTCGTGACCGGCGCGGCGGGCGCGGTCGGCGCCATGGTCGCCCAGCAGGCGCGGCTGGCCGGCGCCACGGTGACCGGCGTCGTCGGCCGGGCCGACCAGCTCGGCCAGGTCCCCGAGGGCGTGCGCGCGGCGCTGCCCGACGACCCGGAGCTGTCCGCGGGCCGCTCGGCGTCCCTGCTGGTCGACACGCTCGGCGGCGGTGACCTGATCGGGCGCACCCGCTGGGTGCGCCCAGGGGGCCGGGCGGTGGTGATCGGCTACGTGCTGGGCTCCGCGGTCACCGTGGACCTGCCGTCCTGGCTGCTCGACGACGTGGCGCTGCTCCCGGTCAACATGGTCCGCCACGAGCGCAGGGCCCGCGAGGTGGCCCCGGCGCTGGTCGGCCGCCTCGCCGCCGGTGAGCTGAGCGTGGCGGTCGAGCGCTTCGACCTGTCCGAGATCGCCAAGGCCCTCGAACTCCTGCGCGACGGCAGGGTACGCGGGCGCGCCGTGGTCACCTTCGGGTAGCCGTCTCGCTCAGCGGAACAGTCTCGTTGAGGGAACCAGACATAGGCGCAATTATCGTCGAATGTCGCTTACTTACCCCCCAGCGTTCTGTCCCCCCGAGTCGAACAGCGTCCTGGGCAAGGTGCGGCTGATCCTCGAGGCGTTCGGCCCCGACGACGAGAGCCTCGGCCTGTCCGAGATCGTCCGCCGCACCGGAGTCGCCAAGGCGTCGGTCCACCGGCTGGCGCAGGAGCTGCTGCAGTGGGGGCTGCTGGAGCGGCGCGGCTCGGAGTACTGGCTCGGCATGCGCCTGTTCGAGATCGGGCAGCGCGTGCCGCGCCAGCGGATCCTGCGCGAGGCGGCGCGGCCCTTCATGGAGGACCTCTACCAGGCCACCGGGGAGACCATCCACCTGGCGGTGCTGGACGGCATCGAGGTGATCTACCTGGAGAAGGTGTCCGGCCACGGCCAGGTCTCCAAGCCGTCGCGCATCGCCGGCCGCATGCCGCTGCACTGCACCGCGACCGGCAAGGCCCTGCTCGCCTTCGGCCCGGCGGCGCTCTTCGGCGACGTCGTCGCCGCCCCGCTGCCCCGCGTGACACCGCGGACGGTGACCGCGCCCAAACTCCTGGCCCAGGAGCTGCAGCAGGCACGCAAGGCCGGCTACGCCGTCGAGCGGGAGCAGACCCGGATCGGTTTCCTCAGCGTGGCCATCCCGCTCACCGGAGTCACCGGGACGGTGGTCGCGGCGCTGTCGGTGACGGCGCCCACCTTCCGGGCCGACGTCACCAAGTATGTGGGCCTGCTGAGCATGGTGAGCAGGCGCATCACCAAGTCAATCCTGGCCGCCGACGGCGGCCGGGCCTAGGAACCCCAGGACGGCCTCGGCGACCTCGCCGGCCTTGTGCTCCATGAGGGGGATGGTCCCGCCGTCGATGACGGCCGACCTCACGCTCGCCGCCCCGGTCAGGTGCTCGCGGAGCGGGGCCATGGCCGGCATCGCGAACGGGTCCGCGGCGGCTCCCAGCAGCAGCACCGGAGCCTTGACCAGGCCGATTCGGTCCTCCATGCGGTAACGGGCGCAGGCCCGGTGCCCCTCCGCCGGGTCGACCCCCGGGGCGAGGGCGTCGTGCACGAAGCGGTCGAGCAGCTCCGTGGCCGGCTCGGGGTAGTAGGGCAGCCGTTTGCGCCACAACGTGAGCAGGTGGTCGCCGCCGGGGTCGCGTACGGCCTCGTCCACCCCGGGCCCGTCCGCGTGGGACTCGCGGTATCGGGGGCCGGTCCACGGCGCCGACGACAGCACCAGCAGGCCGACCCGCTCCGGCGCGGAGGCCGCCAGTTCGATGGCCACCGCGCCGCCGGTGTGGTGTCCCATGACGTCGGCGCGCTCGATGCCCAGGACGTCCAGCAGCGCCAGGGCCCCGGCGGCGAACAGCTCGATCGTGTGGGGCGCCGGGGGCTTGGCGCTGGCCCCGAAACCGAGCATGTCCATGGCGATGGCGCGGCGGTGCGGCGCGAGGAGGGGGAGGAGCTCCCGGAACTCGTCCCAGGACCGGGGCGTCTGGTGCAGGAGCAGGAGGGGGCGGCCCGTGCCCTGCTCGGCGTAGTGGAGCCGGCCGAACGGGGAGGGGGCGTACCCGAAGCTGATGTCCACGAGATCCTCTCTTATGTAGGGCATCTGGCCTGATACCTATACATTTCAGACGTTATGGACTATCCATGTGGATAGTCAGCGATGTGGTAGCGAGGGGAGTCCCGGTGTCCTCACAGGTCTTCGAGGAGGCGTCGGCCGATTCCAGCGACGACGAGGAGTATCCCAACTCGGTTCTCGGCAAGGCGCACCTGCTCTTCGGGGCGTTCGAGTCGGGAGCCGTCCGGCTGCGGCTCACCGAGCTGAGCCGGCGTTCGGGGGTGCCGAAGGCGTCGGCGTACCGGCTGGCGCAGGAGCTGGTGCAATGGGGGCTGCTCGAGCGCAGCGGGGACTCCTACCAGCTCGGCATGCGCATGTTCGAGCTGGGGCAGCGGGTGCCGGTCTCGGCGGTGCTGCGGCGCGTGGCCCGGCCGCTGCTGACCGACCTGTTCGCCGCCACCAGGGCGACCATCCACCTCGCGGTCCTGGACGGCGCCCATGTGCTGTACGTCGAGAAGGTCGCCGGTGAGGCGAACATCCACACGCACTCCCGGGTGGGCGGACGGCTGCCCGCGGCGTGCACGGCCACGGGGAAGGTGCTGCTCGCGACCTGCGCCGACGGGGAGGAACGCCTGCGCGGGCTCGCGGCCACCGGCTGGCCCCGCCTGACGCCGCGCACGGTCGGCACCCTCGACGAGCTGCGGCGTCAGCTCACGGTCATCAGGGACCGCGGCTACGCCGTCGAGAAGGAGGAGATCCTGCTGGGGTTCAGCAGCATCGCCGTGCCCGTCATGGGCGTCGAGGGCGCGGTCATCGCGTCCGTGTCGGTCACCGTGCCGCTGTCGCGCCTGGTGGAGCGCAAGCTGCTGCCCGACCTGCACGCGACCGCCGCGGCCATCTCCCGCGCCGTCGGGCGCCGGGCCGCCGAACCGGGCCGCTGACCTCACCCCGCACCCGCCTCAGGCGCCGGCGACAGGTGCGCGAGCAGCTCCGCCACCCGGCCGGCGATCGCCTCGGCGCGCTGGGGCGAGCCGTACAGGGCGTGCTGCAGGGCCAGGCCGTCGAGGGCCGCGCAGACGAGCGCGGCCCAGTGCCCGCCCGGGTCCTCGATCCGAAGGCCGCTCAGGGTGGCGGCGATCTCCCGCATGCGGTGGTCGTACACGGTGAGGGCCGCGCCCCGGCCGTCGCCGCCGCGGATCGCGTCGAGCACGAGGTCGAACCGGAGCAGCCGGTCCCCGTCCAGGCTCTCGACCAGCCCGCGGGCGACGTCGCCCGCGCACCCGGCGGTGAGCGGGCCGCGGCGGGCCTCGCGCAGGGCCGCCAGCTCCAGCGCCTCGGCCAGCATCGCCTCCCGGGTGCCGAAATGGTGGCGGACGAGGCCGTGCGACACCGAGGCCCGCGCCGCCACCGCGCGGTAGGTGACCATGTGCGGCCCCTCACTGCAGGCGATGTCGATGGCGGCTTCGAGCAGCCGGGCGCGTGCGGACGTGTCCGGCGAGGGCTCCGCCGATCGGGTGCCGTTCACCCGCTCTCCCTTCGTGCGCCTGACACCGGCCGGGCCGGCGTGTGCGTCGTGGGACAGGCCACTATGCGGACGCGCCGGCACCGGCGGCAACGGGCGGGTTCGGTCAGCGGACCGCGTCACCGGCGAGCTGGATCGGCGTTCCGGTGGCGTACGCCTCCAGGAGCGCGGCCGCCGCCCTCTCCACAGTCGTCATGGTCAGAACGCGCCGCGCATCCAGCGGGCCGACACCTGCGCGCTCTCGTACGGGTCCGCGATGTCGGGACGGTCCACCTCCACCATCAGCCAGCCGTCGAACCCGCCGGGCAGGTTACCGAGGATGCCGGTCAGGTCGAGCTCACCCCGGCCCGGCTCGGTCCAGAGCCCGGCGAGCACGGTCCTGCGGTAGTCCCAGCCCTTCTCGCGGCCTTCGGCGGCCACGCTGAGCCTGCAGTCCTTCACGTGCACGAACGGGATCCGCTCGGCGTAGTCCCTGACGAACCGGCCGACGTCGGCGCCCGCCCACGCCAGGTGCCCCGTGTCGGGCAGGAACCCGAGCCGCGCCGGCTCGATGGCGTCGAGCACCGCCCGCCCCTCCTCCTCGCTCTCGATCCACGTGCCGACGTGCGGGTGCAGGCACGGCCTGACGCCCTCGGCGAGCATGGCGTCGGAGATCCGCCCGATGAGCGCCGTCAGCGCCTCGACGCGGGACGGGTCGGCGTCGTGGGCCTGCCCGGGGTTGAGCACGCGCGGCGCCTCCTTGGTCATGCCCAGGCCGAGCCCGATCTCGGTCAGGCCCAGCTCGGCCTGCCGGTGGGCGACCTCGGCGGCCGCGGCCACGACGGTGTCCTCGTTGCCGTCCCTGCCGTCCGACCGGCAGGGAAAGTAGCCGGGCGCGAGCGACAGGCCCACCTCGCCGAGCAGCGCCTGATAGCGCTCCACGCTCCATCCGGCGGGAACCTCGGACATGACCACGTCGAACCCGGCCTCCTTGATCTGCGACAGCAGCTCCTTCGGCTCGGGGGCCTTGGACGGGTCCAGCCAGCCGTCGTCACTGGCCATCCACTGGATCGGGTTGAGCGCGAGCTTCGGCATGGGGAAATCCTTTCGGTAGGTGATCTCAGGACGTGAGGGCCGGCTCACCGGCGAAGTGACACGCCGCCCGCTGGCCGGCGGCCGTGGGCATGAGCCGCGGGTCGACCTCGGCGCAGATCGTGCGCTCCGGGTTCGCCAGCGGGCCGACCGGGCACCGGGTGCGGAAGCGGCAACCGGACGGCGGGTTCGCGGGGCTCGGCAGGTCACCCGTCAGGACGATGCGCTCGCGTGTACGCGCGGACACCGAGGGGACGGGGGACGACGACAGCAGGGCGGCGGTGTAGGGGTGCTGGGGGTCGCCGTAGACGTCGGCCGCGTCGCCGTACTCGACGATCCGGCCCAGGTACATCACGGCGACGGTGTCGCTGAGGTGCCGGACGACCGACAGGTCGTGCGCGATGAACAGGTACCCGAGCCCGAGGTCGTGCTGCAGCCGCTCCAGCAGGTTGATGATCTGCGCCTGGATCGACATGTCCAGGGCGGAGACCGGCTCGTCGAGGATGAGCGCGCGCGGCTGCCGGGCCAGCGCGCGGGCGATGCCGATCCGCTGGCGCTGGCCGCCCGAGAACGCGTGCGGGTAGCGGTCGAGGTGCTCGGCGCGCAGCCCGACCTGCTCCATCAGGGAGCGCGCCGCCTCCTCGCGCTCCCGCCCGCCGACGCCCCGGAACGCGAGCGCCTCGGTCAGCGACTGCCGGATGGTGCGGCGCGGGTTCAGCGACGCGTACGGATCCTGGAACAGGTACTGCACCGAGGCCCGCACCCGCCCCAGCTCCTGCTCGCGCATCGCGCTCACGTCGGCCCCGTCGACCAGGACGGACCCGTCCGAGACCCGGTTGATGCCGACGATGCTGCGCGACAGCGTCGACTTGCCGCAGCCGCTCTCGCCCACGAGCCCGAGCGTGCGGCCGGCGTGCACCGACAGGCTCACCGAGTCGACCGCGTACACCGGGGGATCGCGGCGGAGCAGCCCGCGCCGCCGCGACCCCACGTCGACCCGCAGGTCGCGCACCTCGAGGACGGGTGCGGTGGCGGGGACGTCCGCCCGTTCGGCACGGGCCGGCGGGGCCGCGCCGGTCGCGCGGACCGACACGTCGGTGGTGCCGCGCTGGGCGACGAAGCAGGCCGCCGCGTGACCGGCGGCGCCGATCTGGAGCAGCTCCGGCGGCTCGTGGTCGCAGCCCGGCTCGGTGAAGGCGCACCGGGGGGCGAAGGGGCAGCCGGGAGGCAGCGCGGCGGGGTCCGGGGGAGCCCCCGGGATCGCCGGCAGCGGCTGCCCGATCCGGTCGTCGTCGATGCGCGGCATCGCGGCCAGCAGCGCCGCGGTGTAGGGGTGGCGCGGACGCTCGAAGACCTGTTCGACGGTGCCCTTCTCGACCGTGCGGCCGCCGTACATGACCACGACGTCCGTGCAGAGCTCGGCGACCACGCCCATGTCGTGGGTGATGATCGCGACGGCGATGCCCAGCTCGGTGCGGAGCCTGGCGAGCAGGCGCAGGATCTGGGCCTGGATGGTCACGTCGAGGGCGGTGGTCGGCTCGTCCGCGATCAGCAGCGCGGGGTCGTTGGCCAGGGCGATCGCGATGACCACGCGCTGGCGCATGCCTCCGGAGAACTGGTGCGGGTAGTGGTCGATCTTCGTCCGGACGTCGGGGATGCCGACCTGGTCGAGCAACTCGATCGCGCGCCTGCGCGCCGCCTGCCGGCCGGTGCCGTGCACGGTCATGGCCTCGACGATCTGGTCGCCGACCGTCATGACGGGGTTGAGCGCGGCCTGCGGGTCCTGGAAGACCATCGCCACCTCGCTGCCGCGGCGGCGTCTCATCTCGCGCTCGGGCAGCGCGAGCAGGTCCTCCCCGCCGAGCAGCACGGACCCGCCGACGACCTCGCCCGGTGGGCGCAGCATGCGCATGATGGAGCGCGCCGTCACCGACTTCCCCGAGCCGGACTCGCCGACGATGCCCAGCACGTCGCCCGGATGGATGTCGAAGCTGACGTCGTTGACGGCCTTGACGCCGCCGTTCCGCAGCCGGAACTCGGTACGCAGGCCCTCGACGCGCAGCAGCGGCGCGCCCTTGCCCGTCGTCGGTTCCGGCGACTCGGTGGCCGTGGTCATAGGTGGTTCACCGTCTTGTCGGGCGTGTCCGGCATTGATGGAGGTCACCGGCGGTTCACCGCCTCGTTGAGCGCGTCCGACACCAGGCTGAAGCCGATCGCGACCAGCAGCAGGAGCAGGGCGGGGCCGATGATGTAGGTCGGCGACTGGGTGACGAACCGCAGGCCGTTGTTGAGCAGCACGCCCAGCGAGGGCGTCGGCGGCTGCACGCCGAGCCCGACGATGCTCAGCCCCGCCTCGATGTAGACGCCGACGACCATCCAGACGGCGGCGTTGACGACGGCCGCGTCCATCGCGTTGGGCAGGACGTGGCGGACGAGCAGGTGTCCTCGTGAGACACCGAGCACGCGGGCGGCCAGGACGTACTCGCGGTTCTGCTGGGCCAGCCAGGCGCCGCGGGCCAGGCGACCGGCGGTGGGCAGGCCGCTGATCAGGATCGTGAGGAAGAGGGCGTTCCAGCCCGGCTCGAGGATCGTGACCAGGCAGATCCCCAGCACCAGGCCGGGAAAGCCGATGATCACGTCGAGCAGCCGCTGCACCCCGTCGCCCAGCCGTTCGGAGATCGCGCCGCTCAGGCCGAGCAGGGTCCCGATGGCCATGCTGAGGGGGACCGCGGTGAGGATGAGGCTGAGGTCGATGCGCAGGCCGTAGACGCTGCGGACGAAGATGTCCCGGCCGAACTCGTCCACGCCGAAGATGTGCGCGCCCGAGATCCCGGTCAGCGCCTCGCGGCCCTGCTGGTCGTAGCCGCCGGGAAACAGCACGGGAGCGAGCAGGGCGGCCGCCGTCATGATGACGAGGATCGCCGACCCGATCACGCCCTTCGGCGTGCGGAACGCCGACAGGTAGCGCGCCAGGGTCGGATTCAGCCGCCGGCGCGCCCCGACGGCGGCCAGTGGAACGTCTGCCATGCCTACTCTCCCAACTTGATCCGTGGGTCAAGTGCCGCCAGCACGACCTCGGTGAGGATCTGGCAGATCACCGCCACGAAGACGACGCCGAGGATGAGCACCTGCAACACGGTGAAGTCACGCGTCTGCACACTGGACACGGCGAGCTGGCCGAGCCCGTTGCGGTTGAAGATGGCCTCGATGATGACCGCGCCGGCGAGCAGGTTCCCGATCTGGAGCCCGACGGCGACGACCGCGGTGCCGATGCTGTTCCTCAGCACGTGCCGGACGGTGATCCGGGCCGGCGACGCGCCCTTGCTCAGGGCGAGGTCCACGTAGTCCTCGTTCCTGGCGGTGAGCATCTCGGCCTGGAGCAGCCGGGCGACGACCCCCGCCGGGGGCAGCGCCAGCGCGATCGCCGGCAGGATGAGGAACTGGAAGCCGATCACCGGATCCTCCAGGAAGCCGACCTCGCCGCTGACCGGCAGCCAGCGGTTCAGCACCCCGAACGCGAGGATCAGCGCCAGCGCGGTGAGGAAGGACGGCACGGCGATGAAGAAGCTGTTGACCAGGTCGAGCACGGCCCGCACCCACCGGCGCCCGGTCGAGCTGACCAGGATGCCCATGACCGTCCCGAACACGATGACCAGCAGCGTCGCGAGCACGGCGAGCTCGACGGTGCTCATCAGCCGGTCGCCGATGAGGCTCGCGACGCTGCGGCGCAGCAGGTACGACTGGCCGAGGTCGCCCTGGAGCAGACCGGTGATCCAGTCCCAGTACTGGAGCACCAGCGGCCGGTCCAGACCGAGCTGTTCCCGGATCGCGGCGATGTTGGCCTCGGTCGGGTCCGTGCCGGCCAGGGTGACGGCGACGTCCCCCGGCGCCAGGCGAGGCAGGGCGAAGGCCACGACCGAGCTGGCGACGAGCACGAACACCAGCGAGGGGACCTTGCGTATCAGGAACCGGACCATCGTTCTTGCCTACCGTTCGCTCACTTGGACAGCCCGGCCTGGCCGAGATCGAGGAAGCCCATCTGGGTCGAGGTGATGCCGCTCACGGCCTCCGCGCGGACCGTCAGGGTGGGCCGCGTGACCAGCGGGAGCACGAACGCCTGGTCGGCGAAGTACGCGCTGTGCGCCTTCAGCGCCTTCTCCTGGTCGGCCGCGGTGCTGGCGCGGGTGACCGCGGTGACGAGCTCGCTGTACTCGGGGCTCTTGAAGTGCGAGAGGTTGTCCTCCGCCAGCAGCTCCGGCCGGCTCACCACGGCGCTCGCCGGTGACAGGCCGTTGCTGTTCTGCATCAGGAACGCGGGCGCGCCCATGTCCCTCTTGGCGATCCGCGCGTCGTAGTCGGCCGCGGTCAGGACCACCGGCTTGGCGTCCAGCCCGATGGCCGCCAGGTTGTTCTTGACGATCTGGAAGACGCCGGTGGCCTCGGGCGTGTTCAGCGTGACCATGTCGAACGAGGTGTTCTTCACGCCCGCCTCGGCCAGCAGTTGCTTGGCCTTGTCCGCCTGGAAGGTGTACTGCTTGGCCTGCGCGGCGTCGTACCCGATCGTGGAGGTGCGCCACGGGAGGTTGGTCGCGTCTGCCTGGCCGCCCTCGACCTGCTGTTTGATGCGCTCGCGGTCGATCGCGTAGTGGACCGCCTGGCGCACGGCCTTGTTGTCGAACGGCGGCTTGGTCACGTCGAACCCGAGCGCGATCGCCGCCCCGCCCGACGTCACGAGCTCGAAGCCGGGCTGCTGGCTCAGGGTCCTGGCGTCCAGCGCCGCCATGCCGACGCCGTAGTGGACGCGGCCGCTGCGGATGGCGGCGACCATGGCCGTCGGGTCCTTGATGAGGGTGATCTCGATGGTGTCGACGTGGGTGTTCTGCGCGTCGCGGTGGCCGGCGTACTTGGCGAGCTGCAGTTTGCCGCCCGGTGTCCACGACTTCCAGGTGAAGCGTCCCGTGCCGTCCACCTTCGTGCCCGCCGCGTAGTCGGCGTAGGTGTCCTTGTTCTGGATCGGCATCGTCTCGAAGAGGTCGAAGATGTTCGGCAGCGGACGCTTGAAGGTGAGCGACAGCTCGTGGTCGCCCTTGGCCGCCATGTCGGTGATCTGCGCGGCGATCGACTGGTTCGCCGCGCCCGTCTTCGGGTCCTGGACCTGCTTGATGACGAAGATGACGTCGTCGGCGGTCATCTTGCGGCCGCTGTGGAACGTCACGTCGTCCCGGAGTTGGAGGTCCATGCTCCTGCCGTCGGGAGCCAGCGTCCACGACCTGGCCAGCACGCCCTCCGGCCGGCCGGTCTTGCCGTCGATGAGGGTGAGCGTCTCGAAGATCGCGTACTCGGAGGCGATGTTGCCGATCGAGGTCTTGAGGAACGAGCCCGGGTCGGCGTCACTGGTCTGCGCGACGACGAGGGTGCCCCCGTCCTTCACCGGGCCCGCGCTCTGGGCACTTCCCGCGACGCCCTGGGTGGCGGCACTGCATGCGGCGGAGGCGAGCATCGCCGCGCCGGTGGCGCCCGCGGCGACCCTGCGGCGCCAGGCTGACTTGGTGACTGACATGGACACTCCTCGAAGGCGATGAGCATGGGGGGTGATGAGCATGGGAATAGTGAGGCTTTTTTCGTGATAAATCCGGATTTATGCCCTTATGATGATCAATCGAGGTCATCGGTGTCATTCGGGGGTGATCCCACACCCTAGAACTGAAGGGTTCCGCCAGCCCTCACGCCGGTTCGCTGACCGGAACAGCGCCGGGACCCCGCCTCCGGTTCGCTGACCGGTACGCCGAGGCCCGCTCTTTACCGGGCGATGGGTAGCGTCCGGAGCCATGTCTCTCGCCTATGGGTTCGCCGCGTACGGCGGACCGGAGCTCCAGCGATTCCTCGACCTCCCCGTGCCCGACCCGCGGCCGGGCGAAGTGCTCGTCGAGGTGCGCGCGGCCGGCGTCAACCCGGTGGACTGGAAGGTCCGCGCGGGCATGCAGCGCGCCTTCCTCCCCCTGACCCTGCCCGCCGTCCTGGGGCGTGAGGTCGCGGGCACGGTGCTGCGTACCGGCCCCGGAGTCACGGGCCTCGCCGCCGGGGACCGGGTGTTCGGCAGCACCGTCGGTGGGAGCGGCGGGTACGCCGAACGCGCGCTGCTGCCGGTGGAGCGGGCGGCGTCCATGCCCGAGGGGCTGTCGTTCACCGACGCGGCGGCGCTGCCGATCGCGGCGGCGACCGCCCACGACGCGCTCGCCGCGCTGGCCCTCACCGCCGGGGAGACCCTGCTGATCCTGGGCGCCGGCGGGGGAGTGGGCACGGCCGCGGTCCAGCTCGCGCTCGTCGGCGGGGCCCGCGTCGTGGGCCTCTCGAGCGCGGCCAAACAGGCGCCGGTCGAGGCGCTGGGCGCCGCGGCGGTGGCCTACGACCGCGACGACGCCCCTTCCCGCCTGCGGGAGCTGCTGCCCGACGGGGCCCGCGCGGTGCTCGACCTGGTCGGCGGGGACGCGCTGCACGGGCTCACCGGCCTGCTGACCGCGCGGACACGGGTGATCAGCGTGGCCGCCGAGGAGACGAGGGCCCGGTACGGCGCGCTCCCGCTGTCGCGCACCGGCGACACGGCGACGCTCTCCCGCCTGGCCGGGCTGGTGGCCGGCGGGAGGCTCGACCCCTGCGTACGCCGGGTGTTCCCGTTCGCCGCGGCGGGGGAGGCGCTCGCGCTCGTCGAGGACGGCCACGCCACCGGCAAGGTCGTGATCGACGTCACCGCCCGTGCCGAGGGACCGGACGTGTGATCACCAGTCGGCGCACAGCCGTTCGGCGGCACGGTACGCCAGCGCCATGATCGTCAGCACCGGGTTGACCGCGCCGTTGGTGACGTGCACCGACGCGTCCATGACGTACAGGTTGTCGTGGCCGTGCACGCGGCCCCATCGATCGACGACCGAGGTGCGCTCGTCGTCGCCCATCCGGCACGTGCCCGACTGGTGCTGCCCGGCGTGCAGGGCCAAGGGGGTCTCGGCCGTCCAGGCCCGGCGCGCGCCCGAGGCCAGCAGCCATTCGCGGGCACGGTCCGTCAGGTGGGCGGACGTGCGCAGGGTCTCGGGGTGGGTCGTGCCGGACAGCCGCGCGACGGGGATGCCCCAGCGGTCGCGTACGTCGCGGTCGAGCCGCGTCCTGGCGTGCGGGCTGGGGATCTCCTGGACCGGCCCACCCACCCGCATGACGCGACGGTAGTTCTCGCGCATGTACCGCTTGTTCTCCGCGCCCCAGCGGGGCAGGCCCGGCGGCAGATTACGGGCCCAGAAGGCGATCGGCAGCACCGTGAACTCGTCGGCCAGCATCGCCCCGCCCACCACGCCGTCGTTGTGGTGGGCGAAGTCGAGCGTGGCGATCGAGACGCCGGGGCCCAGCCCGTCGTGCACGGGCTCGTCCATCTCGCCCAGCGCCCACACGTAGGCGTGACCCTGGAGGTGCCGGCCCACCTGGTCGTGGTTGTTGCCCAGCCCGTCCGGCTCGCGCCGGGTCGGCGAGTTCTGCAGCAGGCGCGCGGTCTCGATCGCCCCGGCCGCGCAGATCACGACGTCGGTCTCGACGGTGTGGCGCGCCCCTGACCGGTCCACCCAGCGGACGCCGGTGACGCGGCCGTCCGGGTCGCACTCGACGCGCTCGGCGACCGCCTCGGGCAGCAGCCGGGCGCGGCCGGTGGCGAGCGCGCGGCGCAGGACGGTGTTGTGCGAGCCGTTCTTCGCCTCCGCCGGGCAGGCGAACCCGACGCAGTGCAGGCACCGGGTGCAGGCGGCCCTCCCGTCGTACGGGACCGAGTTGATCAGCAACGGCACCGGCACCACGTCCCAGCCGAGGGCGTCCGCGCCCCGCCGCAGCGCTCTGGCCTGCCGGCCCTCGGGCAGCGGCGGCATCGGGTACGGCTTGGCGCGCCTCCAGTGACGGCCGGCGGCCGTGTGGTCGCCGCACACGCCGATCTCCCACTCGGCACGCTCGTAGAAGGGCTCGAGGTCGTCGTAGCCGATGGGCCAGTCGGCCAGGCTGCTGGCCGCGGGGACGCCGTACGTGCTCGCCATGGCGAAGTCGGCCGGCAGGAACCGCCACGCCTGCGCCCCGTAGAGCCGCGTGCCCCCGCCCACCAGGGTGGCGTTGCCGTGGAAGCCGGGCTCGTGCGGGCGTACCAGGCGCTCATGTCCCGTCGGCTCGACGACGACCCGGGGGCCGTCCTCGTAGTCGGGCCCGGAGCGGTGCGCGTAACGGGAGATCCGGTGGTTGCGCAGATGATCGCGCCCGATCTGCGCGAAATCGAGGTCGCGCCCACGCTCCAGAACGAGCACCTGCCTGCCCGCCCGCGCCAGCACCCAGGCGGCCACCCCGCCGCCGGCCCCCGACCCGATCACCACGGCGTCCACCCGCGCCCCGGCGTCCGGCCCCATCAGTCGCGCACCTCGAACCCGATCATCCGCCAGGAGACGGCGTCGCGATTGCCCCCGTTGCCCGGATCGGCGTAGAAGCCCTCCATGACGTGCCCCACCAGCGTGCTCACGAACACCGCCGCGTCGAACGGCCAGGTCGTGCGGGTGCCACCGGCCTCGAGAGCACGCAGCAGCTCCTCCCGCCGCGCGGGCTCCAGCAGGTCGAAGCTCGTGCCGTGGACCTGGCCCGCCTCGGCGTCGACGGCGTCCAGGCCGGCCGCGTAGTAGGCGCGCATCCCGGCCAGATCCCGGCCGAACTGCCCTCCGAGATAGTCGAGGACCCCGGCCGCCGTGCCGCTCGGGTATTCGTCGGCGGGGACGACCGTGTCGACCAGCGCGCTCAGCGTCGCGGCCTGCCGGGGGGTCACTCCGCGAAGCGCGGGGCCGGGCGTTCGCATGTGCTCTCCAGGTGGACGACCTGCCCGGGCCCGTCGATCGCGGTGAGCGCCTCCAGCACGTGGAAGGCGAACGCGGAGTTGGCGCGGTGCGGGCCGCCCTCGATCGCGTCGGCCAGATCGCGTACGCCGAGCCCGCGGCGGGTCTGCTCCTTGGTGCCGACCGCGCCGAACAGCTCGACGACCGGCGGCAGCACGGACCAGTCCGCGTCGCCGTGCCGTCGTACGCGGACGTCGCCGTCGAAGTGGTTGGGGTTGGGCAGCGTGAGAGTCCCCTCTGTGCCGTAGACCTCGACGGCGGGCAGGTCGCTGTCCCAGACGTCGAAGCTCATGATGGTCGTGCCGATGACGCCCGAGTCGAAGGCGAGGACGGCCGAGGCGTGGGTCGGCACCTCGACCTCGATGCGGTCCACGGCGCGGCCGGGCGCGGTCACCGTACGGACGGGAGCGCCGACGCGGCCGGCGCCCGCCACGGATCTGATCGGGCCGAGCATGTTCACCAGTATGGCGAGATAGTACGGCCCCATGTCCAGGACGGGCCCGCCGCCCGGCTGGAAGAGGAAGCGCGGGTCCGGATGCCACGTCTCGGCCTTGCTGTGCCGGATGAACGCCGACGCGCCGATGGGCTCGCCGATCAGCCCGTCGTCGAGCGCCTTGCGCGCGGTCTGGCTCGCGCTGCCGAGGAAGGTGTCGGGGGCGGAGCCGAGCACGCGCCCGCCGGCCTCGGCCGCCGCCAGCACCTTCCGCGCCTCGGCGACCGTCGCGGCCAGGGGCTTCTCGACGTAGACGTGCTTGCCGGACTCGAGCGCCCGGATGGCGGTGCTCGCGTGATGCGCCGGCGGGGTCAGGTTCACCACGATGTCGATCGAGTCGTCGCCGTAGAGCTCCTCCCCGTCGCCCCACATGGGGATGCCGTGCTCCTCGGCGGCGCGCCTGGCCCGGTCCGCATCGATGTCGCCGACCCGGACGATCTCGAGCTCCGGATAGCGGGCCAGGCCGGTCACGTACCGGCCGAAGATGTTGCCGCTGCCGAGGATGCCGATGCGATGGTGCACGTCTCTTCGCGTCCTTCCGAGAGTGGTCGCCAGGGGGCGACCGGATACGACTTGCCAGTGAATGGCCGCCGCGCCCGCCTCTCAAGCCCGGCAGTCCGATCAGCGGACCGCCGTCCTGACTGCGGACTTGACTTTGGGCCTTGCGAAGGGCTCCGCCGCGTGCCACCATCCTCCTAACTTTTAGGAAACTTTCTTAAGAGATTTCGCGAAAGGACGTGATCGGGTGCGACGACGCCTGACCCTGCTCGCCGCCTTACTCCTGGCGGCGGCCACTTTCTCGTTCGGCCTCCCGACGTCTCCGGCCATCGCGGCCGACTGCCAGGCGGCATGGAACGCCTCCACCGCCTACCAGGGCGGCGCCGTGGTGTCTCACAACGGGCATAACTGGTCGGCGAAGTGGTGGACGCAGAACGAGACTCCCGGCAACGCCGCCGTCTGGGCCGACCAGGGAAGCTGCGGCGGGACGTCCGGCCCGGCCTGCAACCACCCGAACTGGGTGGCCGGGCAGTGGTACCCGGTGGGCAGCATCGTGAGGTACACCGACGGCAACTACTACATCGCCGTCAACGAGAACCCCGGCTACGACCCGGTGATCAGCCACTGGTACTGGGACCCGTACGCCTGCGGCCCCACGGACCCGCCGCCCACCGGGGGCTTCGTGGTGAGCGAGGCGCAGTTCAACCAGATGTTCCCGAGCCGGAACTCCTTCTACAGCTACAGCGGCCTGACGGCGGCCATGACCGCCTTCCCCGCGTTCGCGAAGACCGGCAGCGACACGATCAAGAAGCAGGAGGCCGCGGCCTTCCTCGCGAACGTCAACCATGAGACCGGCGGCCTGGTCCACATCGTCGAGCAGAACACGGCGAACTACCCGCACTACTGCGACGCCGGCCAGCCGTACGGCTGCCCCGCGGGCCAGGCGGCCTACTACGGCCGCGGTCCCATCCAGTTGAGCTGGAACTTCAACTACAAGGCGGCGGGCGACGCCCTCGGGATCAACCTCCTGAACGATCCCTGGCAGGTCGAGCGGAACTCGTCCGTGTCGTGGAAGACCGCGCTGTGGTACTGGATGACGCAGAGCGGTCCGGGCAGCATGACCGGGCACAACGCGATGGTCAACAGCCGTGGTTTCGGCGAGTCGATCCGCAGCATCAACGGCAGCCTGGAATGCGATGGCAGGAACCCCGCGCAGGTGCAGAGCCGGGTGACCGCCTACCAGCGGTTCGCCCAGATCCTCGGCGTCAGCCCTGGCGGCAACCTGTACTGCTGACCGGTCAGGTGACCGGCGGGCGCACCCCGCCCGCCGGTCGCCCTTACGCCGATGTGCGCTACGGCTTGCGCGCGACCCCGCCGTACGCGTCGATGAAGGGCTCCTGGCCGCCCTCGTCCGAGCCCCACCGCGAGATCGGCGCCAGTCCCGGCTCCACCAGCTCCAGCCCCGCGAAGAAGCCGCCCAGTTCCTCGAGCGAGCGCAGGTAGTACGGGATCGCACCGCTCTGGGCCAGTTTCTCGCTGCCCTCGGCCACCGCCTCGCCGGTGGCGGTGCCGTCCCACAGCACCATGTGGCTTCCGGCGGGCACCTCGTCCATGACCCGGCCGATGATCGAGCGCACGACCTCGAGGTCTTCCACGTAGCCGAGCACGCCCATGAACATCACCGCGATCGGCTGACCGAAGTCGAGCACCTTGGCCGCCTCGGCGATGATCCGCTCCGGCTCGTGGTAGTCGCCGTCCACGTACGCGGTGACGCCCTCGTCGGTGGTGTTTCTGAGCAGCGCCCGGGCGTGCACGAGTACCAGCGGGTCGTTGTCGACGTAGACGATGCGCGCCGCCGGGTTGATCGACTGGGCGACCTCGTGCGTGTTCTGCATGGTCGGCAGGCCGGTGCCGATGTCGAGGAACTGGGATATCCCGGCCTGCCCGGCGAGGTGGCGCACGGCGCGGGTGAGGAACACGCGCGACTGCACGGCCATGGTGACGATCTCCGGATAGACCTGGGCCACGGCGTCTCCGGCGGCCCGATCGGCCTCGAAATTGTCCTTGCCGCCCATCCAGTAGTTCCAGATGCGGGCGGCGTGCGGAATCTCCGGCTTGATCTTCGCGGCGAGATCGGCACGATCGTTGCTCATGGCAGGAGCTTCCTGTACGAAAAGGTGCGGCGTTACCAGAACGGAAAAATCATACTTCTCCGCCATATGCCCGGATGACACCCTCGATGGGGGACCCGTGGCTCAGCTCTGATGCTGCTCCGGCAGCCGACTCTCGGGGTGCGCCCACACCAGCACGTTCGGCACGCCCTCCTTCTCGAAGAAGGCGAGCACCTCCTGGTCGGAGTAGCGCAGGCTGAAATGGGTCAGGACGAAGAGGGTGTCCGGGTGCGCCTCGACGAACGGCCTCAGCCGGCTCCACACCGTGTGCCCGACGCGCTGGGCCCGATCGAGCTCGGCGTCGTCGAGGTAGGTGCACTCCGTGATGATCACCGGGTAGCCGGACAGCTCGGGATCGCGTTCGAGGGCGCTCGCGTGCGTGTCGCCCAGGTAGGCGAACAACGGCCGGCGTACCTGCCGGTCGACCGTGTTGCCCCGCCTGCGCTCGCCGGCGATGAGCCGCCCGAACTCGGCGCCGTCGAGCGTCGCCTTGAGCCGCTCGAACTCCGGGGTGAGGGCACGCCGCCACTCCGCGACGCCGTAGCCGGCGCTGGGCACCTTGTGCTCGGTCTCGAGGACGCGTACGACGTGGGAGCCGTTCCTGCCGAGCGGGAACTCCTCGCCCGGCCGTACGCCGTGCAGCCGGGCGGACGCCGCGAGCGCGGGGTCGTAGGCGGCCACCTGGTTCAGCTCGGTCGTGGCGCGCAGGTAGGCGCGCACGTACGGCAGCGCCTCGTCCGGCACGTAGATGTCGACCCCGGTCGATCGGGTGGCCAGGAAGTCCAGGTCCTTGGAGTGGTCGAGGTGGGTGTGCGTCAGCAGCACCGTGTCGACCTGGCGGCCCTCGACCAGCCCGGCGTCGAGCGCCAGCTTCAGCTCGGGGACGTGGAAGAACGTCTTGTCGTTGGCCCGCGAATAGCCGGTCAGGGTCCATCGGCCGCCCGGCGGCTGCCACGTCTTCCACTGCCGGAACGGATGCCGGCGCTCCAGCCGCTCGGGGTGCGCGATCATGGCGAGGAGGATATCCGGCGCGATCGATCCCGCCCCAGTCGATTTTCACCGCCGGCCACGGCCTGCCGGGATCAGCTCTCGCGGGAGCCCGGCCGTCTCGTCGGCACGTGCCCTGCGGGCGCGCGCGACGTGGATGAGGACGTGGATGAGGCCGAGGAAGAACCCGATCGGCAGCACGTACGGGACCAGCCGCACGATCGGCCGCCAGGCCGCCTGGCCCGCGCGGCGTCCGGCCCAGCGGCGGGCCCGGCGGACCCCCAGCAGGCCGAGCCCGAGGTTGAGCACGGTCAGTGCGGCCAGCCAGGGGTCCGCGGTCATGGTGAAGGGTGCCGCTCCGGCGTCGGGGCGGCCCTCGATGAGGTCCACGAGGCCGTCGGCGATGAGGAGCGCGTCGTCACCGGAGATCATCCCCGTGTTGGTGACGACGGCGATGCCGTACCCGCTCGCGGGGAGGAGCACCTGCGCGGAGTCGTGGGTGAGCAGCCAGCCGGTGTGCTGGAGCCGGGGCGCGCCGCCGGCGGTCCTGCCGACCTCCCACCCCATGCCGTACGTGCTGCCGGCCACGCCGGACGCGGTCTGGGCGGTCTCCAGGGTCCTCCTGGGCGGGAACCGCCCGGCCCCGCTCTGCGCGATCAGCCATTTGGCCAGGTCGTCGGCGGTGCTGACGACCCCGAACGAGCCGTTGAGGAACCACTTCGGATGAGAACGCGCTACCAGCCGTCCGTAGGCCCGGACATACCCGGCGCCTCCGCCGGGGAGCTCCTCACTGGTGTCCACGGTCCTGCTGGACGTCATGCCGAGCGGCCGGAACACGGCGGCGTTCAGGTAGTCCGCGAACGGCACCCCGGCCACCACCTCCACCAGCCGCGCCGCGACCGCGTAGTTGGGGTTGTGGTAGGCCATCCGGGTGCCGGGCTCGGTGGCGAGCGGAGCGGCGCGCAGCATCGCGACGGCCTCGCGGAGGGTGCCCGGCGCGGGCAGCGTCAGCTCCGGGAAGCTCAGGTCGCTCATCCCCGAGGTCTGCTGGAGCACCTGGCGCACGGTGATCTTCGCCGCGCGCGGGTCGGCCATGGTGAACCCCGGCAGATAGCTCCGTACGGGGGCGTCCAGGTCGATCTTGTGCTGGTCGGCGAGCCGGAGCACCGCCAGGGCCGTGAAGGACTTGGAGAGCGAGGCGAGCGGCATCGGCGTGGTCTTCGTGATCACCTCGTCACCGGCCGTACGGCCGTAACCCGCGACGTGCACGACCTGGTCGCCCTTGGTGACGGCGACCAGGGCGTCGGGCAGCCGGGTGCGTTCGACATAGTCCCGCAGGTGGTCGTCGACCGCGCCCGCACTCAACTCCCCGGCCTGCGGCGCACTCTCAATCTTCGTCTCGGTCGGCACGGAAGGCGCGGTAAGCACGGTAGGCACGCAGTTCGCGGCGCGCCCGGTGGCGGCTGCGGCGGCGCGCTTCACGCCGGAGGCGGTACCACTCGCGGCCCCCCTCGCCGTACCCGAACAGGTGGTAGGCGTAGCCCGTGGCACTCCAGTGGCAGCCGCTCGTGCGGTGGCTGAGGGACGCGCTGCCGGTGGTGATCTCGGGCGGCAGCGTGCACGGCCCGAAGCGGTGGTCGTGCACCGGCAGGCAGGTCACCATCGGCGCATCGGCCATCCGCACCCACCAGGGCCGGGTCTTGTCGGTCTTGCTCATACGGTCACCTTTCGGCTCCGTGACACCCCGGGACGGGGCCGTCACAAGACCGGATGCACCGTGATCACCTCCGACTTCACCCACGCGTACGCGGAAAATCCCGCTCGCCACGCTACCGCGCGCCGCGAGACCCCGTGAAACACACATGTCTTGGCGGGGCCGGGCGCGCGAAGAATGGCCGCCCGATTATCGGATCGCCGCCCATTCCGCGAGACCGGGCAGCGCCGACTTCGCCACCTTCCAAAAGTCAGTTGCACGCCCAGAATTCCTCAAAATTCCTTGAGCCGAAAACTGCGGCGCGGTTCGCGACGCACCTCTATCGGAGAGCTTAATTTCAGCTGCGGATCGTTTCTGCACGTCATGGAAAGGAACCCTCTATGTTCCGTAGCACCCTCGCGGGCGCCCTGGTGCTGGCCGCCAGCGGCCTCATCCTGGCCGCCAGCCCCGCCGCACATGCCGACCTCAGGGCGCCGTACGCCCGGGCCGGGGCCATCGTCGACGCGGACGGGAAACTGAACAACGGCAAGAACGTCATCGACTCCTGGCGCGCCGGCGTCGGAAGGTACTGCGTCCGGGTCGCCTACGACGTGGACGTGACGGAGGCGCTGATCCAGATCACGCCGCGCAACGCGAGGCGACTGCCGCACATCGCGTACCGGAACCCGTCGTCGACCTGTAAGCACGACAACACCATCACCGTCAACGTCTATGACACGAACACCGGGCGGCTCGCCGACTCCGGTTTCGACCTGGCCATCTCCTGAACGGGACCATAGGGACACAGATATGAAGAACATCAAGCGCATCGCGGCAGGGGTACTCGCCGCAGCCGCCGTCCTGGTTCCGTCCACCGCCCGTGCGGACACCCCGTACGCCCAGGCCTCGGCCAAGGTGGAGGCGGACGGGTCCGTTTCGCACAGCAAGCACATCACCGACGCGTGGCACCCGTCGAAGGGCACGTACTGTCTCGCCGTCGACGACCACGTCGACCTCGACGGTGAGGTGGCGGTGCACGTCACGCCGGTGGGCCTGTACCACACCCCGCGTTCGCTGTCGGTCGAGGTCGGCGGGCACCCGTGCGGCTGGGGGCACGGCAGCACCATCACCGTTTACAGCACGACCACCTACAGGGGTCCGGCTGACACGGCGTTCTACCTGACCGTCTCCTGACGTTCACGGACGATCGATGAAAGGCCGCGCGGCGAGGAACGCGCGGCCTCCCTCATGCCCGGCCCTGCCCTGGCGTCGGCCCTTCTCCGGCCCTGGCCTCGGGGGTTGGGGTGGCCTGCTCACGGGTTTCCGAGAGGGCAGAATTCGCCTATGGACGCCACATTGCGAAAGATCATCGCAGAGCTCAACGAGGCCGCCGCCGAGCACGACGCCACCCGGCCGGACCGGCTGGACCGGTGGCGGGTGCTGGAGCCCGACGCGGGAGAGTTCCTCTGGTTCCTGGCCCAGAGCGTCGCGGCGCGGATCGTCGTGGAGGTCGGCACCTCGCGTGGCGTGTCCACGTTGTGGCTGGCCGACGCGGCCCGCGCGGTCGGTGGTCACGTGCTCAGCCTTGACTCCGACGCCGAGGCCCAGCGGCTCGCCCGGCGCACGGTCACCGACGCGGGACTGGCCGACCGGGTCGAGTTCCGCGTCGAGGACGGCGGCGCCGCGCTCGCCCGCATGCCGGACGGCTCGGTCGACCTGCTCTTCCTCGACGCCGAACGGGTCGAATACCCCTCCTGGTGGCCGCACCCCTTGCGGGTGCTGCGGCAGGGCGGCGTACTCGTGGCCGACAACGCCCTGTCCCACCCCGAGGAGATCGCCCCGTTGCGCGACCTCCTGCTGCGGGATCCGCGCCTGACCGTCACCACGATCAACGTGGGCAAAGGCGAGCTGGTCGCGCTGCGCCGCTGAGAGACGGCGATCCCGGACTCCCGCCGACGATTGACACGAACGTCGCTCCCCGAAAAGATACGGTTATCCGTACAACTTTGAGGCAAAGGCCACCGGATGAGCGAAATCGACTGGGCGCGACGGCTGTCTCTCGAGTCCGGCGCCGCCGTGCCGCTCTACTACCAGCTCCGCGAGCGCCTGCGCGTGGTGATCGGCGAGTGCGAGCCCAACACCCCGATCCCGGCGGAGAAGGACCTGATGGTGTTCGCCGGGGTGAGCCGGGCGACCGCGCGGAGGGCGATCGGCGACCTGGTCCAGGAGGGGCTGCTGGTGGCCCGGCAGGGCAGCGGCACCTACACGGCGCCGCTGGGGGTGGCCTCCGAACTGGGCTCCCGGCCGGCCGGGTTCACCGAGACGATGGTCAGGCTCGGACGCAGGCCGACCACGCAGGTGCTGGAGGCGCGTACGCAGCCGTGCGGCGCCGACGTCGCCCTCGCGCTCGGCCTGGAGACCGGCGCCGAGATCGTCTTCCTGGAACGCCTCCGGCTGCTCGACGGCGAACCCTGCATGATCGAGAGCGCTCATCTCCCCACCGAGCTGGTCCCCGGCCTCCTCCAGGAGGACCTCACCGGGTCCCTCTACGGCCTGCTGCGGCTCAAGTACGGGCTGAGCCCCGCCTCCGGCAGGGAGACCATCGGCGCGGTCAACGCCGACTACCGCCTGGCCGGGCTGCTCCACGTGCCCATGGCCGCGGCCCTCCTGGCCACCGCGCGATCCACGGTCACCGAGGGCGGGCTGCCGCTGGAGTACACGATCCGCCACGCCAGAGGCGACCTCGCCGTCTTCTCCGTCGAGCTCAACGACGCCAAGAACGCCCTGATGAGCCAGGAGGCGCGATGAACCGCCTGTCCAGACGCCGATTACTCGCCGCCGCCGTACTCGCTCCAGCGCTCGCTCCCATACTCGCCGCCTGCGGCGGCAGGGCGGAGCCCGAGGTGCCCGCCGACGGTGTCCCGCGCGGCAAGCTGTCGGTCTGGCTGCACCAGACCCGGGCCTACGACGCGGTGTTCACCCCGCTGCTCCACCAGTACATCCAGGAGTTCGGCGGCGTGGACATCACCCCGCTCTACGTCCCCGTCAACCAGCTCGACACCAAGCTGCTCACGGCGTTCGCCGGCGGCGCCGCGCCCGACCTGTTCAGGATCGGCGGCTGGACCATCCCCGGCCACGCCCGCAAGGGCCGGCTCGCGCCCGCCGGCGAGAAGACCGTCATGGGCGCGTACGACCAGACGGCCCTCGACTCGCTCTCCTACGACGGCAAGGTGTACGGCGTCCCCACCGACTACACCCTCTGCTACCTCTACTACCGCCGCGACCGCTTCGCCGAGGCCGGCCTCGACCCCGACAAGCCGCCCACCACCTGGGAAGAGGTCGCCGAATACAGCAAGAAGCTGACCTCGGCCGACGGCAGGAAGGTCGGCCTGCAGTGGATCCTCGGCAACCCGCAGTGGACCGTCATGCAGCTCCTCGCCCTGGTCAAGGGGAAGGGCGGCACCATACTCAGCCCCGACGGGGCCAAGGCCACGCTGGCCACCGACGCGGGCGTCGAGGCGCTGCGCTTCTACGGTGGCCTGGGCAACGCCAAGCTCTCCAACCCGCTGTCCGGATTCGGGCTGTTCGCCACCGGTGAGGCGGCGATGCTCGTCTCCGGCCTGTTCGCGATGGACCTGTTCCCGACGCTCGACAAGAGGCTGGAGTTCGGCAAGGTCTTCGACATCGCGCCGCTGCCGCGGTTCGACGCCGGGCAGCCGGTGGTGCCCGCGTACACCTGGGGGTGGGCGGTGTCGGCCAAGACGGCGATCCCGTACACGGCCTGGCACTTCATCGACTACCTGCAGCGGCCCGACGTGGCGGCCAGGCAGCTCCGCGACGCGGGGTCGCTCACGCCGGTCAAAGGCTGGGAGAAGCTCACGGGCGCCGACCAGAAGGCCATCGACATCATGGTGGCCTCCGCCCCGCACGCCGACTTCGGCCCGCGTACACCGGTGTGGAACGAGATGGCCAAGGCACTCACCGACGCTGGCGACGCCGTGGCCCACGGCAAGAAGTCCCCCGAACAGGCCGCACTCGACTTCGACCAGGCAATGCGACTCGCGCTATGACGCTCGCCTCAGACCCGACCCGCGCTATGACGCTCGCCCCAGACACGACCCGCGTGGTGACGGCCCCGTCAGATGTGGCCCGCGTTGCGGTGGCCCTCCCCGTGGGGCCCGTGCGGTGACCGCGGTCCAGATGCGGCTCGCGCGGCCGGCCGTGATGTCGGGTGGAGGGCAGCGGCGGGCCGAGGAGCGGGTCGGCGGGATGCTGGCACTGCCCGCGATGCTCTTCTTCGGCGTGTTCTGGCTGCTGCCGTTCCTGTCGGCCTGCTACCTGAGCTTCACCCGCTACGACCTGGCCGGGACACCGGAATGGGTCGGCCTGGAGAACTACCGGCGCATGCTGGAGGACCCCGGCTTCTGGAACTCGGCCCAGGTCACCGCACTCTACACGGCGGCCTCGGTGCTCCCGGCGATCGTGCTGGCGCTGGCGATCGCCGTACCGCTGGCCAGGCCGGGACGGCTCAACGGCGTGCTGCGCGGCCTGATCATGATCCCGGCGGTGATGCCGCTCGTGGCCACCTCGGTGGTGTGGCGGATCATCTACGCCGACGGCGGCCCGGCCAACACGGTGCTCGGCCTGGCAGGGCTGGGGCCGGTGTCCTGGCTGACCGACGAACGGGTGGCGATGTGGGCCCTGGTCGTCATGGTCACGTGGAAGCACCTCGGGCTCTTCGTGATCATCCTGACGGCCGGGCTCCAGGGGCTGCCCCGCGACGTGTACGAGGCGGCGTCGCTGGACGGCGCCGGACCCGTACGCGCCTTCTTCTCGATCACCCTCCCGCTGCTGCGCAGGACCCTGCTGTTCGTCCTGGTCATCGCCGTGGTGGGGTCGATGCAGGCGTTCATCCCCGCGTTCCTGCTGACCGGGGGCGGGCCGGCGGGGGCCACCGAGGTGCTGCCGTACTACATGTGGTCGACCGCCTTCTCCTTCGAACGCATGGGCTACGCGTCGGCCATGGCGATGGTGCTGCTCGCCGGGCTGATCGTGCTGTCGCTGGTGCAGTTTCGCTTCCTGCGGGGCGGCGCCGATGACTAGGGTCGTGCTCCCGCTGGTGGTGGCGATCATGCTGCTGCCGATCGGCGTCATGGTCGTCGTGGCGTCCGCGCCCGCCGGGAGCGGACTGGACGGCGCCGGCGGTTTGGGCGGCGGCTCCGGGTTCGGCCTGTTCGCCAACATCGCCGAGATGTTCGCGAGCGGCGACTTCCCCGTCTACTTCCGCAACAGTCTCATCCTCTCCTCCGGCATCGCCGTCCTCGACGTGATCTTCGCCGGCGCGGCGGGCTACGCGCTGGCCCGGTTACGCTTCCCCGGAAGCAGAGCGCTGTTCGTGCTGGTCGT
This sequence comes from Nonomuraea sp. NPDC050643, assembly GCF_040654715.1. Classification (NCBI taxonomy): domain Bacteria; kingdom Bacillati; phylum Actinomycetota; class Actinomycetes; order Streptosporangiales; family Streptosporangiaceae; genus Nonomuraea; species Nonomuraea sp. NPDC050643. The sequence continues at coordinate 77,701 of NZ_JBFAIM010000028.1, forward strand.
CGGCACGCTGGCCCTCTCGCCGACCGTCGTGATGGTCCCCGTGTACGTGATCGTCCACCAGCTCGGCTGGATCGACACCTTCCAGGGCATGATCGTGCCGAGCATGATGAGCGCGTTCGGCGTGTTCCTCGTCAGGCAGTTCGCGCTCGGCCTGCCCGAGGAGCTCCTGCTCGCGGCGCGCATCGACGGGGCCGGCGAGTTCCGGATCTTCGCCACGATCGCGCTTCCGCTGCTCCGGCCCGCGCTGCTCACGCTGTTCCTGCTGCAGTTCCTCGCCCAGTGGGACAACCTGCTCTGGCCGCTGCTCGTCGCCAACGACCCCGCGCTGTGGCCGTTGCCGGTCGGGATCTCCCAGCTCCAGACCCAGATCGGCTACGACATCCGGCTGATGACGACCGCCGCGCTGGTCACCGCGGTGCCGCCGATCGTGCTCATGTTCCTCCTCCAGCGCTACTACGTCGCCGGACTGACCCTCGGGGGTGTCAAGAAGTGAACGCCTTCGGCGAGTGGACCCTCGTACACGGGCTGCCCGCGTTCTCGTACACGATGAACCAGGACGCCGACCCACGGGCACTGTGGGACCCGATCCTCGATCCGCCGACCCGGCGGCACTTCGTCCACCTCGGGAACCGGCGGATCACGCTGGTCGCCGACAACTACGGCCTCTGCGACCTGTTCGACGAGCACACGGGGCTGCGCTGGCTGACCCGCGGCACCGGCGTCACCAGGATCGGCGGCCTGTGCACGGCGGGCCCGGCGACGGAGCGCCTGTTCGGGCCGACGTTCGTGCGCGTGCGGGTGGCGGGGGAGGGGCTGTCGCTGGAACGCACCGTGCTCTGCCCGGAGGGGGAGCAGCCCTGGGTCCTGATCCGACTACGGGTCCACAACCAGACCAACGATCCGGTACGGCGAACACTGATCGAGGAATGGAAACCCCGCCCCGCCGAGATCAAGCTCATCAGCGGCGCACCACCACCCCCCGACCCCGCATCCGAACTGATCGACAAGACAGCGGCCACTCCGGCCCCCGGACCCGATTCGGCCGTTGGTGCGGCGGAGGCTATGGAGCCTGGTCTGGACTCGATGGGTGGGGGTTCGGGGCCTGAGGTTGAGCTGGGCGGTGGTGGGACGCGGGGTGTGGGACCCGGGCCGGGTTCGAGCGGGGGTGGGGTGCCGGTTTCCGGTTCTGGGCTCGGCTTGAGTGGTGGGTTCGTGGCTGTTCCCGAGTCGGGTCTCGAACTGGAGTTGCTCGGTGGTGGGGAGCGGAGCCGGTCGGGGCGGATCGTCGTTCCGCTCGATCTTGAGCCGGGCGCGGAGCAGGTCATCGAGTTGCGCTACGGCTTGTTGGGCGAGGGCTCGACGGACACCGACGACCTCGTCGAGCGCAGTATCGCCGGGCTCGCCGCCCGGTTGCCCCGGGCGAGCGCCGTACAGGCTCCCGAGGCCGAGCGGGACGTCCCCTGGCACGCGGCGCTGCTGTCGGGCGGTGCCTGTGCCGACGGTGTGCTCGGTGGGCACACCCTGGACCAGGGATCGTGTTACTCCTTCAGGCACGGCTTCAACGGGGCCGCGCGCGATCCGCTGCAGCACGCCCTGCCCCTCGTGTACACCGAACCCGACCTGGCGCTCTCCGTCCTGCGCAACACCTGTGCGTGGGGGAGCCCCGACGGCGACCTGCCGTACGCGCTGCGACCCGACAAATCACCGTGGACCGAGCTGTTCCGGCCGTCCGACCAGAACCTGTGGGCGCTGTGGCTCGCCGCCGAGTACCTGGCCGCGACCGGGGACGTAGGGGCATTCGGCGCGGACGTGCCGTACCACCCGGCGCACGACGCCCCGCCCGTGCCGCTGGGCGAGAACCTGCGGCGGCAGTTCCGCTTCTTCGCCGATGTCGTCGGCCGGGGCGAGCACGGGCACGTACGGATCCTCAACGCCGACTGGAACGACCTGGCGATCTCCAGGAGCGGCGTACCCGCGGCGGACATGATCGAGCACGGGGAGTCGGTGCTCAACTCGGCGATGGCGGCCTGGGTGCTGCCCCGGTACGCGGCGGTGGCCGAACGGCTCGGTGATCACGCGACGGCGGCCGAGGCGCGCAAGCTCGGCGACACGCTGCGCGAGCTCGTGGCGGGCGAGTGGAACGGGCGCTGGTTCCGCCGTGCCCATGGCCCTGGGGCGGTGGTCGGGGAGGACGACCTGTGGCTGGAGGTCCAGCCGTGGGCGATCCTGTGCGGGGCCGCCTCGCCCGAGCAGGCCCGCGCGCTGCTGGACAGGATCGAGGCCACGGCCGCCGCCGGCTCCCCTCTGGGCGCCCGCGTACGGTGGCCGGTCCTGCCGGGCAGCGGGGCCGGGGACAGCGCGATCTGGTACGCGATCAACATGACCCTCATCTGGGCCGCCGCCGAGCACGCGCCCGACCTGGGATGGGCCTGGTGGCGGCGAATGTCGCCGGCCGCCCACGCGGCGGCCTACCCGGACGTCTGGGAGGGCACCCTGTCCGGTCCCGACGCCTATCTGCCGCCCGAGTCGGCGCGTCCGGGCCGCACCTGGGACCTGGCGGACGTCGGCGTCGCCATGCAGGCCTACCCGGTGGCCAACCTGCACGCGCACGCCCAGCCGCTGCTCGCCTACCTGCGCCTGCTGGGCGTCGCCCCCGACCCCGAAGGCCGCCTGCACGTCGGTGGCACCCCTGAAGGCCGCCTGCTCGGGTCCGGTCAAGGGCGTCCGCACGTCGGGGACGGTATCGATGGTCGTCGGCGTGGCGGAGGTGGGGCGTCGTTCGAGAGCCGGGTGCTGACCGTCGCATCGGACGGGAGCGGGCGCCTATCGACCCTGGGCCCGGTCGAGGTGGTCACTGCGTCCGGTGTCGTCTCCGGCGCCGGCTCCCTCACATGGTGAGCCCCGGCGTCGGAGGCACCACCGTGATGAGGCTCGGCGTGGATGCGGGGGCACCACCGTGATGAGGCTCGGCGTGGATGCGGGGGGCGCGGCCGGCATGAGGCTCGGGGTCGATGTCGGGGGCAGCACCGTGAAGTGGGTGATCCTCGGCGAGACCTCGGAGGTGATCGACTCCGGGGCCGTCCCCACGCCGTCCGGCCCGGACGAGGTGGTGGAGCTGGTCGGCGGGCTGGTACGGCAGGGCGTGGGGAGCATCGGGATCGGGCTGCCCGGTCACGTGGACCGGGCCGCCGGGATCGCGCTGTTCGTGCCCAACCCACCGGGCGAGTGGACCGGCCACCCCATCGGCCTCGCGCTCGGCGAGCGCACCGGGCTGCCGGTGGCCGTGGTCAACGACGCCCGCGCGTTCGCCCTGGCCGAGCTCCGTACGGGCGCCGCCCGCGAGCTGTCCGACGTGCTCTTCGCCGTGCTCGGGACCGGGATCGGCGGGGCCGTGGCGCTCGGCGGCCGGATCCTCGCCGGGCCCCGCGACAACCTGGGCGAGGTCGGCCACATCACGGTCGACGCCGACGGCCCACCGTGCTGCTGCGGCAACCGCGGCTGCGTCGAGACCTACGCCGCGGGCCCCGGGATCGTACGGGGGCTCGACGGTTTCGCCACCGCGGCGGCCGTCGCGGCGGCGGCGCGGGCGGGGCACCCGGCGGCCAGGGAGGCGATGAGCCGGGCCGGCCGGGCGCTGGGGGTGGCGCTGGGGGACGCGATGGCGCTGCTCGGGATCGGGACGGTCGTCGTCGGGGGCGGTGTGGCGGGGTCGCTCGACCTCATGCTGACCGCCATGCGGGAGGAGTTCGAGCGGCGGCGTCCGCTCATCGGTGACGTGGCGGTGCTGCCTGCCGCGCTCGGCTCCCGGGCCGGGGCGATCGGCGCCGCACTCTATGGAGGTGAACCGTAATGAAGTGGATCAAGCGGGCGATGGAGTTGCTCGAGGAGATCGAGCGGACCCAGGAGGAGCCGATCGCGGCCGCGGCCGAGATCGCGTCGCGGGTGATCGGCGGCGGGGGAGTGGTGCACACGTTCGGCACCGGGCACTCGCGCATGGGCGTGGAGGAGTTGTTCCCCCGGTACGGCTCCTATCCCGGTTTCCACCCCATCGTTGAGCTGTCGACGACGTTCTACACGCAGGTCGCGGGGCCGAACGGGATGCGGCAGGCGATGTTCATCGAGCGCGTCGAAGGTCTGGCGGAGCAGATCCTGGCCAACTACGAGCTGCGGCCCACGGACGCGGCGATCGTGTTCAGCGTCAGCGGCCTCAACGCGGTCCCGATCGAGCTGGCCATGGGGCTGCGCAAGGCGGGCGTGCCCGTCGTCGCGGTGACGTCGAGCCGGGAGACGATGGCGGCCGAGCCCGGCCATCCGAGCGGGACGCGGCTCTGCGACCACGCCGACGTGGTGATCGACCTCCGCACACCCGTGGGCGACGCGTTGTGCCAGGTCGACGGCCTGGCCGAGCCCGTCGGGCCGGGCAGCACGGTCGCGGTCGTCGCCGTGGTCAACGAGATCAAGGTCCGTACGGCGGAGCGGCTCGCCCGCGACGGCCTGGTCCCCCCGGTCATCTCCAGCGCCAAGCTCGTCGGCCGGCAGCGCTCCGACGAGCTGTTCGAGGCCGCCTACCTGGAGCACGCGCGCCGGGCCGCCGAGGTGCTGAGAAAGCCCGGCGCATGACCGTCGTGGTGGCCGGATCGAGCGGCGGCATCGGCCGGGCCTGCATGGAGGCGGTGACGGAGGCGGGCGGCACGACGTTCGGCGCCGACCTGGCCGACGGCATCGACATCACCGCGCCGGGCGGCGCCGAGCAGGCCATCGCCCGGGCGTCGGCGGCCCACGGGGCGATCAGCGGGGTCGTCCACGCGGTCGGCATGTCCGGGAGAAGGCTGGGCGACGGCGGCATCACCGCATGCAGTGACGAGGCCTGGAATGAGGTGCACAGGGTCAATCACGCCTCGGTGTTCCGGCTGCTGCGCGCGGCGATCCCGGCCATGGGGGAGGGCGGGTCGATCGTGGTGATCGGCTCCGCGCTCGGGACCTCGCTCGACGACGACTTCCACACCGTGGCCTACGCCTCCTCCAAGGGGGCCCTGATCCCGCTGATCAGATCGGCCGCCCGCGAGGCGGCCCCGCGCGGAGTGCGGATCAACCTGATCTCGGCCGGGCTGGTGGCCACCCCCATGAGCCGCCGCGCCCAGACCGACCACGCCATCCAGGCCAGGCTCCCCGAGCTCATGCCCCTGGGAGCCCGGCTCTGCACCCCGGAGGACATCGCCGCCGCCGTCCTCTGGCTGCTCTCGCCGGCCGCCGGCCGTACGACGGGGGCGGTCATCCCCGTCGACGGCGGCTGGCACCTTCGATGAGAGGAACCCCCGTGAACGTGTTGTGGGAAGGCGACGTGATCGTCGCAGGAGGCGGCAGCGCGGGCTGCGCCGCCGCCGTGGCGGCGGCCCGCGCCGGCGCCCGCTGCCTGCTGGTGGAGAGCTCCGGATTCCTCGGCGGTACGGGCGCCGCCGTGCTCGACACCTTCTACGGCTTCTACGCGCCGGGACCCGGGTCGCCGCGTGTCGTCGGCGGCATCGGGTGGGAGGTGTGCGAGCGGCTGTTCGCCACCGGTTCGGCCTTCGAGCGGCCCAACACCTACGGCGCGGGAACGGGCGTCACCTACGAGCCGGAGGCGCTCAAGGTCGTGTGGGACGAGCTCACCGCCGGCGTCACCGTCCTGTTGCACGCCAGGGTCTGCGGCACGGGCGACGTGGTGGAGACCGTCGCCGGGCGCGTCGCGGTCAGGGCGCCGGTGGTCGTCGACGCCACCGGGGACGCGGAGGTCGCCTGGTCGGCCGGGGCCGCGCTCGAACGGCCCGGCATGCGCCTGCAGCCGATGACCACGACGTTCCGGCTCGGCGGCGTGGACCTGTCGGCCACCTCGACGGCCGAGCTGCACTCCCTGATGGCGCAGGCGGGCGACGCCTACGACCTGCCCAGGCGCGACGGGTCGGTGCACCGGACCGTGCACGACGGAATCGTGCACACCAACCTCACCCGGGTGAGCGGCCTGGACCCGACGGATCCGCTGGAGCTGTCGCGGGCCGAGCGGGAGGGGCGGCGGCAGGTGGGCGAGTACGTGCGCTTCCTGCGGGAGAAGGTCCCGGGGTACGGCTCCGCCGTCCTGCTGGGCACCTCGACCCGGATCGGGGTCCGGGAGTCCCGGCGCCTCCAGGGGCGCTATGTCCTGACCGCCGACGACGTACTGACCGGCAGGGACCACGCCGACACGATCGCCCGCTGCGGTGCGCCCATCGAGGACCACGATTCCGGGTCCGGCACCCGCTGGGAGTACGTCCGCGACTTCGGCACCTACGGCATCCCCTACCGCTGCCTGCTCCCGGCCGAGCCCCCCGAGACAGCCGAGACCCCCGCGCCCGCCGGGCTGATCGTCGCCGGGCGCTGCCTGTCGGCGACCCACGACGCGCACGCCTCCGCCCGGTCGATGGCGCAGTGCATGGCGATGGGCCAGGCGGCCGGCACCGCCGCCGCCCTCGCCGTGGAGACCTCCCGCGACCCGGCCGAGATCGACGTCGACGAGCTGCGCACCCGGTTGCGCGCGAACGGAGCCATCCTGTGAGTGTCCGGACCGTGCTGGGCGACGTCGAGGAGCTCGGCGTCACCTACGCTCACGAGCACCTGTTCATGACCGGCGACTGGGCCGTGCGCAACGAGCCCGACTACCGCCTCGACTCGCTGGAGGCCGCCGTCGAGGAGGTCTCGGCGGCGCGGCGGCTCGGGCTGTCCGCGGTCGTCGAGATGACCCCGCTGGGGTTCGGCCGCAGCCCCCGGCTGATGCGGGCGCTCGCGGAGCGGACCGGCCTGCACGTGGTGGCGGTGACCGGGTTCCACAAGAGCACCTACTACAGCGACGCCCACTGGCTGCACCACTACGACGTGGACGAGATCGCCGGCCTGCTGGTCTCCGAGATCGAGGAGGGCATGGACGACCTTGGCCTCGTCGGCCCGATCATCCGGCGCTCGCCCGCGCGGGCCGGCGCCATCAAGCTCGCCGCCGGCTACCACAGGCTGCCGGGCGACCGGCTGATCAGCGCCGTCGCGCAGGCCTCCCGGCGGACCGGGGCGCCGGTCGTCACCCACTGCGACAAGGGCACGATGGGGCACGAACTGCTGGACGCGCTCGCGGTGGACCGGGTGGTCCTCGGGCACATCGACCACAACCCCGACGTGGGGTATCTCGCCTCGCTGGCGGAGCGGGGCGCGTACCTGGCCTTCGACCGGCCGGGGCGGATCAAGTACGGGCCCGACAGCGACGTCGTGGCGCTCGTCGAGGCGCTGGCCGCGCGGGGGCTGGGGCACCGGCTGCTGTTCGGCATGGACCTCGCCCGCCGGTCGTACTGGCCGAGTCTGGGGGGTGGGCCCGGCCTGTCGTACCTGCTGGACCGGTTCGTCCCGCGGCTGACGGCGGCAGGGCTGGGCGAGGTGGCGACGGCGGCGCTGACCGCCAACGCCACCGCCGCCTTCGCGCTGCGTTAGGGGAGGTTCTTCTGGGCGGTGTCCTGCCAGGAGGAGTTGGTGCCGATCTCCGGCGCGGAGCCGGCGAAGGCGCCGCGGGCGTAGGAGTCGCCCTGGAGCGTGTACATGAGCCAGGCGGTCAGGTAGCCGAGGAAGCCGCCGCCCGTGCCCTGGATCGTGTTGTGCCCGGCGCCCTTGAGCATGGCCTTCGCGGCGGCGCCGGGGACGGCGTTGTAGTAGGCCAGGACGGCGGAGTGCGGGGAGATCAGCCCGTCGGCGGTGCCGCTGAGGAACAGGACGGGGCAGGCGATCTGGTCCACGAAGAACTTGTCGCCCGAGCCCACCCAGATCGGGGCGGGCAGCGCGATCGGCACCACCGACGTGATCAGGCCGCCCGACTTGGTGGCCGTGTTGACGGCGCCGCCCGCGCCCTGGGAATGCCCGACGGCGCCGACCTTGGTCACGTCGAGCCTGCCGTGGAAGACGCTCGAGGCGTCGGTGTTCCGGCCCACCATGTACGTCGCGGCCGCGATCATCTCCGAGCCGGTGCCCGTCGTCGTGTCGGTCGACGCGACCACCACGAACCCCCAGGACGCGAGCTGGTTGAGCACGCCCGGATACTGCGTGGGGACCGCGTTCGTGCCGTTGCCCCAGGTGATGATCGGATGCTTGAAGCCCCCGGCGCCGAGGTCGGTCGGGTAGTAGAGCTTGTACGCGGTGCCGGCGTCCGCCGTGGTGACCGCCCACGGACCGGCGACCTCGTAGTGGGACTCGATCGTGTCGGCGGCCCGCGCGGGGGAGACCATGACCCCCAACAGCAGCACCACGGCGACCAGAAGCTTCATACGGCCTCCAGATTTGTACGGATGACCGTATCTTTAGCTTCACTGGAGACGCTGTCAATGGTTAGATCCGGTTCATGGAACATGTGCCCACGGCGGCCGAGATGCTCGCCTGGATCGAGACGATCACCGCCCGCGGCGTCCGGCGGCCCGGCTACCCGGCGGACGCGTGGACCGAGCGCTGGCTCGCCGACCGCTTCGCCGAGTTCGGGCTGCGGGTCGAGCTCGAGCCGGTCGAGACCCCCCGCTGGCGGCCCGGCACGGGGTCGCTCCGGCTCGACTCCGGCGAGGAGTTCACCGGCTTCCCGCTGCCGTTCACGGCCCCGGCCGCCGGGCTGCGGGCCAGGATCGCCCCGCTGGCCGACGCCGGGCCGGGGGACATCGCGGTGGACGAGCTGGCCTTCACCGAGCTGCCGCAGTCGTACGTCAAGACGATCGCCACCTCGTTCCACGACCCCGAAGGCATCTTCGACTCGCTCGTCCAGACCCTGCCGTTCGGGCCGCGCATGATGGCGGTCGTCGAGCCCGCCCTGGAGGCGGGCGCCGCCGGCTATGTGGGGGCGCTGACCGGCCTGCCGTGGGACACGCGCGACTACTACGTCCCCTACGACGCGGTCCAGCGGCCCATCCCCGGCCTGTGGCTGTCGGGGCGGGACTCACGGCGGCTCATCGAGCGGCTCCCGTGCACCGGCGAGCTGGTCGCCGAGTCGGTCACCGACCGCGTGACCACGCACAACGTCGTCGCGACGCTGCCGGGCGACTCGCCGCACTGGGTGATCGTGGCCTCGCACCACGACGGGCCGTGGGCCTCGGCGGTCGAGGACGCCTCCGGCATCGCGCTCGTGCTCGCCGCGGCCCGGCACTGGTCACGGGTGCCGCGGGAGGAGCGCCCGCACAACCTGCTCTTCCTGGTCACCTCCGGGCACATGGCGCACGCGGCCGGGACCAGGGCGTTCATCGAACGGCACCGCGCCATGCTCGCCGACGTCGTCCTTCAGGTGCATCTTGAACACGCGGCGCTGCGCTGCGAAGGCGTCGATGGCCGGCTCGTGCCGACCGCGGATCCCGAGGTCCGCTGGTGGTTCACCAGCCGGCTGCCCGAACTGGAGGACCTGGTGGCCCGGACGCTGGAGGCCGAGGGGCTGCGCAGGTCGTTCGTGCTGCCGCCGGACGCGTTCTCCCCGATGCCGCCCACCGACGGCGCGTTCTTCCACCCCGAGGGCGTGCCCCTGGTCCACTTCCTGTCGGCACCGATGTACCTGTTCGACTCGGCCGACACCATCGACAAGATCGACGTGGCGGGCCTCGAACCCCTGGCCCGCGCCGCCGTCCGCATCGTGGCCGGCACCGCTGGGTGGACCCGGCCCGGCCTCACTCCGTGATCAGGAAGCGCTTGGACAGGCCGGTGATGCGCAACATCGTGGCCAGGCGGGGCGAGGGCGCGTTCAGCACGAGCGTGATGCCCATCTGCCGGGCGCGGCGCTGCACGCCGACCAGGACGGCCAGCCCGGTGACGTCGCCGAACACCAGGCCGGACATGTCAAGGACGAGGACGCCCTGGCTGCGGTCCAGCACGTCCATCAACTGTGCGCGCAGGGCCTTGCTGGTGAAGATGTCGATCTCGCCGGACAGCCGGACCGTGGTGGACGGATCCAGCGTGCCGGGAGGTGTGGTGTCGAGAACGGTCATGGATGCTCCGATCGTTGAGGTGGAAGCCGGACGGAAGACCGGACCGGCGGCGGGAACGGCCCGCTGCCGGCTGGTCCCACCTCTGCCCTGAGCCCGTCCCGTCAGGCCACCTTGTGGTGGTGGGCCTCCGGACGGTGAGAAGGCGGGCCGTGTGAGCCCGCTCTCGGGAAGGCTGAGACGCTCAGCGGTCTCAGCGGCTGCGCCGGGGGCGCAGGGCCACCAGGTGCCGCCCGGTGCGGCAGGCACGCCGGGGGAGAGACTCCATGGTTCACGAGAGGTACGAGATGCCGGCGTCATGATCGCCCGCCCCGTCCAGACCCGTCACCGGGTCGAATCCGTGTATCGCCGGGGGCGACGCCAACCTGAATGCCAACGCACGAAGTGTCCTCGGTATCTCCAGTCTACCTCGCCGCATGCGCCACCGCCTGCCCGTGAACTCCGCGTTTCCCGAAGCCGGCGCCGCCGATTTCGCTATACGGCGAAACGTGTGCTAGGCTGATGAATGTTGCAGTTGTGGTACCCATAAAAAGACTTTGTGTGCGCCCCGATTGATCATGATCGTTGGGGCGCATTTTTGTTTGCCGGTCATTTCCGGATGGGCTCATCGTGGCGACACGGGTTTCGCACAGTGCGGATCCGTTTTTCTACCTATCTGAAGGAGATCGACATGGCTACTGGCACCGTGAAGTGGTTCAACTCCGAAAAGGGCTTCGGCTTCATCGCCCAGGACGGCGGCGGCGCCGACGTCTTCGCCCACTACTCCAACATCGTCGCCAACGGCGGCTACCGCGAGCTGACCGAGGGACAGAAGGTGTCCTTCGACGTCGTTCAGGGCCAGAAGGGCCCCCAGGCGGAGAACATCGTCGCCGCCTGATCCGGCGCGCGACCCGAGTCCGGGCCCGTACCCCACGTGGGTGCGGGCCCGGACCCGTTCCCGGGCCGAATGCCCCATTCCACGGGGCTGATCGGGCGGCGTAGGCTGGTCTCACCTGGGACACTCCGCATGTCGACAACAGCGTCGGCGTCGCCTCAGGCCAACCGGCCCTGCATGCCGGAGACAGGCGGCACGTCAGATGCCGAACCACCACCTACCTGTCACACCCATTGCTCTGCAATCGGCCAGGGTGTTCCTGGAGCCGACGCTGACCCGGGACGGAGCCCTCGACGGGGCCTGGTGGCCGTACTCCACCGACCTCCAGCGCGAACTGCCCGCCCTCATCCGCCTCCTGCAGGATCGGCTCGGCCCCATCCTCAGGGTCCGGCTCGACGTGGCCGCCTGGGACGCCATCCCCGTCCACCTCTTCGTCGACGGGCGGTTCCTGCGCGTCAGCGGCCTGTCCGCGACGCCCAACACGATCCGGATGATCCGCGGCAACCAGGACGGTTTCCTGCTCCTGGTGATCCCGCCGGACACCACCGATCCCGTCGCCACCGCCGCGATGCGAACCGCCGCCCGCACGGGCAACACCTTGTCCGCGGGCGAGATCCTCGCCCACTGTCATCCGGCCTCGCTGCGTGACTCGCCGGGCACCAGGATGCGCCGCTACCGTGACTCCGACCAGGCGGCCGTGCTCTCGCTGGTCGACGCCGACCGCCTGCCCGGGCAGCCCGCGTGCACGCCCGCCGAGCTCGACCAGGCCATCGCCGGAACGTGCCGCCGTGACCCGGCGTCCTGGGCGGACCTGCGCCGCCCCGGCACCGACGTCATGGTCGACCCGGACGGCCGCGTCATCGGCGCGGTGTCCCACGCGCTGCACCGCAACGACAGCTCCGGGCACATCCTGTGGCTGCACGGGCTGGAGATCGTGTCCGTGGTGGAGGCGCTCGTCTCCCATGCCCTGCGCGAACTCGGCGGCCGGCCCACCGTCCACGCCTTCACCGCCGCGCTCGGCCTGGGGCTCGCCGCCCTGCCGACGAGCCACCGGCCCGTCACCAAGAAGGTCCTCGAACACGCCGGGTTCTCCGGGCGGGACACCTGGCGATACCTGCACCGCGTCGTGTCACGCGACCTCGGCCGGACGGAGTCCCCGCCGATCGAGGTGGTGCGGAGCGAGGCTCCGCCAGGGTGGTGGCTCAAGGCCAAGGACGACGACGGCTCCCCGGAACTCGTCGCCCAGGAGCCGCTGGACGGCCTCGGCGTCCTGTGGTGGTTCGGCGCGGACGCCCGTCACACCGACGAGACGCTGGAACGGGCCCTCCTCCAGGAGGCCGACCGCCTCCTGCGCGACCACGGCGCGTCGGAGACCATCCTGTACGCGGCCGGCGACCCCGCCGGGCCCCTGTTCGGCGCCGCCGGCTTCACCCCGGTCGACCATCTCGTCTCCTACGTCCGGCGAGCCGCCGCCACGAGCTGACCGGCGCGCCACCCGGGCACGATCGTGCGCGAGGCGCGGATCACGGATGGACGGCGCGGATCTCCGTGACGACGAACTCGTCCACGATGTGCCGGTTCTGCAGCAGGAACCCGATGACGCCCGCCACCGCCTCCGCCGCGGCGGCCGCTCTCACCTGGCCGCTCAGCAGGTAGACGAGCGGGGTCGACGGCTGGGTGAGGGCGAAGTTGCGGTCGTGCCGGTGGATGTCCTGCAAGGCCCTGATCGGGATCGGCCGCATGGTGGTGAACCATGCCGCGACCTCCCACAGCGGCAGCGCCGAATCGGCGTCGGCGGAGGCGTGGTAGCAGGGGACGCAGCCCTGTCCGGCGTGCCGGCCGTGCGGGCAGGTCCACTGGGCGATGTGGGCCTGGCTGCGGTCGCGGGTGTTCAGGACCGCCGATTCGATGACGCGCCGGCGCACCGGGCGCGCCGGCTCCGGCGACGGAGGGAAGGAGCCGCTGATGGTTGATCGGATCCCTTCGCGCTGACGTTCCGGATGGTCACCCTAGTCTCGCACGGGACGCCCTGCCGAACGCTCATCGCATCGCCTGAACATGCGCGGTGACCTTGGCTCCCGGCCGGTCCGTGGATGTGCGGTCCCCGTCGAGACATCGGATGAAGAGTCTCATGGAAAGCGGGTATGGCCGCTCTGAGGAAGATGTCCCCGGGGATAGGTCCGATCTAAGGATTGACGGCCAAGCTCTCGGGTGGTCATGTCGTTTGTAACACCTATGAGAGGCGGGTGGACCTGTATGTCCCAGCCGAAGGACCAGGGCACGAAGCGACCACGCAGGATTCACGAGAAGAAGGTCAGGACCCGCGGCGAGGAGACGACCTGGCACAAGCCCGACTACCAGGTGGTCGAAGCGTCGATGGAGATGTCCGCGTACTTCCTGGCCACCAGGTAACCCGGGCGACGCCATGCGACTGCAGGTGCTCGGCACCGCGGCCGGTGGCGGCGTGCCCCAGTGGAACTGCGCGTGCCCCGGATGCTCCGGGGCGCGCGACCACCCGGGCCGCCGGCGGCGCCACGCCAGCCTCGCGGTGCAGGCGGCCGACGGCTGCTACGTCGTCAACGCCACGCCCGACATCGCCGACCAGATCGAGGCGTGCGCGTGGCTGCGCCCCGGCCCCGGCCCGCGGCAGTCACCGCTGAAGGGGGTGATCCTCACCGACGCCGAGCTCGACCACACGATCGGCCTGCTGCGGCTGAGAGAGGCCGACCGGCTGGAGGTGCGCTCGACCCCCGTCGTACGCCAGGCGCTGCGCCCCTTCGCCGACATCCTCCGGCCCTACCTGCAGATCACCTGGGCCGACGCCGACACCATCCCCATCTCCGGCAAACGACCCCGCTACGCCGAGCTCCCGGCGCCCCCCGACTCCACGGGCTGGGTGTCCGCGTCGCGCCTCACCGACGGCGCCGCCACGCTGATCTACGCTCCCGCCATGGGCGTCTGGCCGGACGAGCTGGACGAGGCCTTCGCCACGGCCGACTGCGTGATCGTCGACGGCACCTTCTGGGACGACGACGAGCCCCGGCGCACCGGGATCTCCGCCAAGACCGCCACCCAGATGGGCCACCTGCCGATCACGGCCACCATGGAGCGCCTCTCCCGGCTCCCGGGCCGCCGCCTCTACACCCACTTCAACAACACCAACCCCCTCCTGGACCCGTCCGCCGACCAGCACAAGACGCTGGCCGAGCTGGGCGTCGAGCTGGCCGCCGAAGGGATGGTGATCGACCTGTGAACGGTTTCGAGGCGGAGCTGCGCGCCGTACCGGAGAAGCGCTACCACCACCTGCACCCGTTCAACCAGCGCATGCACGCGGGCGAGCTGACCCACGACGAGCTGCGGGGGTGGATACTCAACCGATTCCACTACCAGCGGCACATCCCGATCAAGGACGCGTTCATCCTGGGCAAGCTGACCACGCCCGAGCTGCGCCGGATGTGGCTGCGCCGGATCCAGGACCACGACGGCACCAGGCCGGGAGAGGGCGGCATCGAGCGGTGGCTGCGCCTCGGCGAGGCCGCCGGCCTGAAGCGCGAGCTGTTGCTGTCGGGCGAGGGCGTGCTGCCGGGGGTACGGCTGGCGGTCGACGGATACGTGAACCTGTGCCGCAACGGCTCCGTGCTGGAGGCCGTGGCGGCCTCGCTGACCGAGTTGTTCGCGCCCGACCTGATGCGTACCAGGATCGCCGCCTTCGAACGGCACTATCCGTGGATCGACCCCGAAGGGCTGCGTTACTTCCAGATCCGCGTCTCCCAGGGCCGCCAGGACAGCGGCGAGGCCCTGGACCTGGTGCTCGGCTGGGCGCGGAGCCGTACCGACCGGGAGAAGGCCGTCGCGGCGCTCGCCTACAAGTGCGACGTGCTCTGGGCGCTGCTCGACGCGGTGGACGGGGCGTACCGATGAGCGGGCCGGCGGGCTGGCGGCCCGCCCTGTCGCGCTCGGCCGTGCTCCGCCACGATCCGGTACGGCAGGCGGAGCTGCTCATCGTGCCCGAGCGGATCGTCGTGCTGAACGAGGAGGCGGCGGCCATCGTCGCGCTCTGCGACGGGCAGCGGACGGTGGCCGACATCGTGGCGGGCATCGTGGCGGAGTTTCCCGAGGGCGACGAGGCCGACGTCGTGGAGTTCCTCGACCGGGTGCGCGCCGAGGGGTGGCTGCGGTGAACCCGCCGTGGGCCATGCTGGCCGAGCTCACGCACGCGTGCCCGCTGCGCTGCCCGTACTGCTCCAACCCGGCCGAGCTGGCGGCCAGGTCGAGTGAGCTGGGCACCGGGGAGTGGCAGCGGATCATCGAGGAGGCGGCGGCGCTCGGTGTGGTGCACGCCCACCTGTCCGGCGGCGAGCCGCTGCTCCGGCGTGACCTGGCGCGGATCGTGGCGACGGCCGAGCGGGAGGGCGTCTACACGCAGCTCGTCACCAGCGGCGTCGGGCTGACGGAGCGCCGGCTCGGCGAACTGGCCGGGGCGGGGCTGCGCAGCGTGCAGTTGTCGGTCCAGTCGGCCACGCAGGGGGACTCGGACCGGATCGCGGGGGTGGCCTCGTTCGCGCGCAAGGAGCGGGCGGCCGCCGTCGTGACGGCCGGCGGGCTGCCGTTCGGGCTGAACGTGGTGCTGCACCGGGCGAACCTCGACGCCGTGGGCGAGATCATCGAGCTGGGGCTGGCATGGGGCGCGGAGCGCATTGAGCTGGCCAACACCCAGTTCTACGGGTGGGGCCTGCTCAACAGGGCGGCGTTGCTGCCGACCAGGGAGCAGCTCGCTCGGGCGGAGGCTGTTGTACAGAAATATCGCGAAAATTCGGCGATTGAGCTTATCTGGGTGGTTCCTGATTACTTCGACGGTGTGCCCAAGCCCTGCATGGGCGGGTGGGGGGCGATCTCGATCACCGTCGCGCCCGACGGCCGGGTGCTGCCCTGCCCGGCCGCGTACGGTCTGCCGCTGGAGCTGCCCAGCGCCCGTGAGCGCTCGCTCGGCTGGATCTGGGAGCATTCGCCCGCCTTCAACGCCTACAGGGGCACCGCCTGGATGAGCGGGCCCTGCGCCGGCTGCCCGCGCCGGGAGGTCGACTTCGGCGGCTGCCGCTGCCAGGCGTACGCGATCACCGGCGACGCCGGGCGTACCGATCCGGCCTGCGCGCTGTCGCCGGACCATCACCTGATCTCCGAGCTCGCCGGCGGCGGCGCCTGGACGTACCGGCGTCCGGCCCCCAGGTGAGCGGCCGGACGCGCTCGCGCCGCCGCTACAGCCGGCGCAGCACCTGCATGGCCTCCTTCTCGATGCGTGACAGGTCGTGGAGGATGACGCCGGCCCGCTCCAGATGCGCCACGTCGCCGCTCTCCCCGGCCTGGGCGATCAGCGCGGCCACGTCCGTCCACATGACGGCGGCCTCGCCGTACAGCTTGTGGCCGGTGCGCAGGCCGCCGTTGTCGATCAGCTCGGCGCACTCGCCGAGGAAGTCGCGGTAGAGGGCCCGGAACAGGGCGCCGCCGGTGCCGGCCCGCTCCATGAGGAGGGCGGCCTGCGGCAGGTCGCGCCGCGGCTGCTCCGCGCGGAGCAGCCAGGTGGGCACCTGGCGGGCGGTCTTCTCGATGCCGCGATGGCCCAGGTTCGCGATGGGGGCGGCGAGGAAGGCGTCGGCGCAGGCCTCGATGGCGGGGATGAGCCGGTCCTGCCAGCGGAGCGGGCCGTCCGGCAGCGTGATGGTGAAGGAGCGGTGCCTGGCGGTCATCGGGCCGCGTTCGGCCCTCGCCCTGGCCAGGCCGGTACGGCTGGTGCGCACCGCGCCGCCCTGCTGGTCGGTGTCCACGAGGTAGGCCTGGTCGTCGTCGTAGCCGTACATGGCGACGACGTGACCGCCGAAGTGCACCTGGGACTGAAAGTAGTCCAGGTGGTAGCTGTCGAGCTGGAGCCCCACCGGCCGGCCGGCGTCGATCTGGGCGGCCACGTTCTCCCACGCCCTGCGTGGCGAAGTGGTCTCCTGGGTCCGCAGCCTCAGCCCCAGCCGGCCGGCCAGGTTCTGGGTGAGGACGAACGGCTTGACGCGGCCACCGAGAAAGGGGAAGGGCATGCCCTTGCCGTCCCAATAGACGAAGGACAGGCCCGAGCCGAGCCCGAACAGCATGGGCTCCGACAGATCGAGCCCCTCGTGCCGCAGCAGCACCCCCAGCGCCGTCGTCTCGCAGTGCCGCAGCCCCCGGGCCTCGACGTCCTTCACGATCGTCATGCGCGCGTCGCTCTCCTCGATGAGTGGCCATCCTGGTGTACGGAGCCGCCGCCCGGCCCGCACGCGGCCCCGGTCAACGGTCACGGGTAGAGCATGAGGTCTCCCCCAGGGGGAGAGTCCAGCCCGGCCCGCCTGGCCGGTTCAACAGTTCGGGGCTCCCGTCCGGTCTATAGGGAGACGGACGAGGAAAGGTTTGCACATTGGAGGAGGACTCCCGCTTCGAGAGCTTTGTCGCGGAGCGAGCCGACGCGTTGCTGCGCTACGGCTACGTGCTCAGCGGCAACGCGCATGACGCGGCGGACCTGACGCAGGAAGCGCTGATCCGGTTGCACCGCACCTGGTCACGCGTACGGCGCAAGCACAACCCGGAGGCGTACACCCGAACGATCATGGCCAGGCTGCACATGAACGCCTGGCGGCGGCGCAGCCGCGAGCACCTGAGCTGGGACCTGCCGGACACCGACCACCACGACCTGCTGCCCTCCGACATGGAGCAGGGGTTGTGGCAGGAGCTCGGGGGACTGCCACGCAAGCAGCGCGCGGTGCTCGTCCTGCGCTACTACGAGGATCTGCCGGACGAGGAGATCGCCGAGGTGCTGGGCATCTCGCGGGGCACCGTCCGCAGCCATGCCTCTCTGGGCCTGAGCAAGCTCCGCTCCGCCCTTCCCCAACCCGCGGCCGTCGAGGAGGGCCTGTCATGACCGACGACCTGGAGACGTACCTGCGCAGCACGCTCGGACACGCCTCCGAGCGGGCCCCGCTCGCGCCCGCCGGGCTCCCCGGGCGGATCGTCGCGCGCTCGCGGCGCCGCAGGATGCGCCTGCACGCCATGCTCGCGGGCGTGGCCGCGGCGGCGGTCGCCGTGCCGCTCGCCGTGATCCAGCCCGCCGGAACCGGCCCCGGCGTCGGCACCGGAACGATGGACCCCGCCCGGTACGGCGAGCGGGACCTGCAGAAGCGGCCGCCGGTCGGCGAGCGGCTGGTCATCGACAACCCCTCGGAAGGCAGGCCGATCGAGTTCTGGTTCACCCGGGCGGAGAGCGGGTCCGTGCACCTGTGCGTACGGACGCAGATCCGGGAGGGCGGGAGCCGCTCCTTCTGCGGGAACGATCCGGCGGCCGGGTCCGCCTCCCTGAAGGGCTCCACGGAGTCCTGGCCGCCGCGCGACTCGGTGCTGTACTACGGCGCCTCGGGCGAGGGGGTGAGCGCGGTCACGGCCGTGACCGCGCAGGGGGTCAGGACACAGGGGACGATCCGGCGCCCGGCGGGCGCTCCGCAGTCCATCTGGACCGTGACGCTCCCGTCCACGGCCAAGGTGTCCTCCTTCGAGTTCGCCGACGCCGGGGGCGCGGTGCGGGCCTCGGTCGAGAACCGGCGCCTCACCGTGCCGGAGGCGACGGCGGCGCCGGCCGGCAAGGAGCGCAGGCTGGGCGGCGGCCTGACGGCCAACGTGTACAGGACGCCCGACAGGACGCTGATCTGGAAGCTGGACGGCAAGCCGGTCGGCACCCATCTGGTCCGGGAGAAGGGCCTCATGACGGACCTGGGCGGCCACACGTACCCGGTCGAGCTGCGCGAGCGGGACCATCGGTGGTTCGGCATCGCCAGTGCCGAAACGGCCGAGGTCGAGCTGGTCTTCGCCGACGGGAGCACCGTCTCGGCGCGCGCCCGCCGCGACCCCTGGGACATCGGCGTACGCCTGTTCGCCGGCACCCACGATCGGGACGGGGACATCTATGAGGAGGGGTTCCAGATCGTCGGTCACGACGCCGACGGCAAGGAGATCTGGCGTCAGCCGCACTAGGTGATCCAAGGCCGTTCGGCGGGCTCCGCGATCGCGACGCGGAGCCCTCTGGCCTGTGATCCATCGGTGACGAACGCACGGCATCCTGGGCACGGCCGAGAACGAGACCCGCCCCGGAGAGAACCCTTGGACACCCACCGCTGCACCCGCCCAGAGACGGCCGCCGCCGCGGAATCGTGGCGTTGTCTCGACTGCGGGTCGCTGTGGGAGCCCCTGCCCGCGAAACCCGTCAGACGCGACAGGAAGCGGAGAACCAGGGCCGATCGGGTCGACCTCTACGACCGTGTGACAGTCGTCGCCCAGATCGTGGGTGCGCTCGGCGTCCTCTGGTGGCTGGGGCTGCGAACGGTCTTCTTCGGAGCGTGCTTGAGCCTGCTGGCGGTCGGCTTCTTGCTGTGGGTCTGGTGGACGCTCAGAAGATGGGCCGGGTCCTGGCTGACCCGTCGCCGGAAGGGTGACGGTGCGTCGCTCGACGGGGGCTGAGCGGCGCTCGGCGCGGGTGGCGGCTGATCGTCTTCCACGTGGGTGAAATCGTATGCCGGCATCATGATGCGATAACCTTGGCTCGATGTCAGAAGACCAGTCGGCCAGGCGGCCCGTGCCCACCATGCGTGACATCGCCGCTGCGGCGGGCGTCTCGCAGAGCACCGTCTCCCGTGTCCTCAGCGGTGCGCCCACCGCCGTGCCCATCGCCCCCGAGACCCGCCAGCGGGTGCTGCGCACGGCCCGGGAGCTGGGCTACCGGCCCAACCCGCTGGCTCGCGGGCTGCGCGGCGCCTCGACGAACCTCATCGGCGCCGTGGTGCGCGACTTCAGCGACCCCTTCTTCGCCGGGGCGATCGAGGCGCTCGTGGTCGAGTCGATGACGCACGGCTACAACGTCGTGCTGGGCCACGCGCCGGTCCGGGCGGGTGAGGAGGCGGTCTCGCTGACCACCGTGCTGGAGACCCGGCACACCGACGCGGTGGTGCTGCTCGGTGACATGCAGGAGCATCCGCAGGTGCTGGCCGACCTGCGTGACTCGATCGTGCCGGTGGTCGCGCTCTGGCCGGGCACGAGCCCGCGCGAGTTCCCGACCGTCGACGCCGACGACCGGGCCGGCATCCAGGCCGGGCTGAGCCATCTGGTGGCCCTGGGCCACACGAGGATCGCGTTCGTCAACGCGGAACTGCCCAATGAATACCGCGCCCGCGAGGACGCCTATCTCGACTTCATGGGCGAGCGGTTCGGCGCGGTGCCGCCGGGCTACGCCGAGCGCTGCCCGAGCACCCTGGCCGGGGGCGATGCCGCGCTCCGGCGCCTGATGGACCGGCCCGACCCGCCCACGGCGGTGGTCGCCTCGACCGACGTGGTGGCCGTGGGCGTGCTGCACGCGGCGCACAGCCTGGGCGTGACCGTCCCGGATCGCCTGTCGGTCGTCGGCTTCGACGACATCCTCATGGCCGCGCACACCGTGCCGGCGCTGACCACCGTGCGGATGCCGATCTCCGAGATCGTCGGCTACGCGGTCACGCAGGCGGTCAGGCTGGCCCGGGAGCCGGCCGGCGCCCAGCGCCCGCCGGTGCTCGAGGTCTTCAAGCCGGCCCTGGTCGTGCGAGACTCGACCGCGCCGCCGGCTTCGAGGTGACCGGGCGGCCCGCTCCGCGACGCCGGCCGCGTTCATTTGATGGCGCCGCTCATCAGGCCCGACACGTAATACCGCTGCAGCGAGAAGTAGACCAGGACGCACGGGATGATCGAGATGGTGACCCCCGCCTGCAGCATGCCCCAGTCCGTGCCGCCGAGGCTGGTCTCCGTCCGCGACGTGGCGAGGATCAGCGGCAGCGTGAACGCGGAGCCGCGGCTCATCATCACCAGCGCGCCGAGGAACTCGTTCCACGAGGTGATGAAGGCGAAGAGCGCGGTGGTGACGATCGCGGGCACGGCCGAGGGGATGAAGACCCAGCGCAGCGCCTCCCAGGACGAGGAGCCGTCCATGATGGCCGCTTCCTCCAGTTCGCGGGGTATGGCGCTGAAGCTGTTGCGCAGCACGTACAGGCTGAACGGCAACTGGACGGCGGTGTGCAGGATCGCCAGGCCGAGCAGCGAGTTGGTCAGGCCGATCTTCGCGAACATGAGGAACATCGGCGTGAGCAGCGCCTGGTACGGAATGATCAGCGCGAGCAGCAGCACCACGAAGATGGCCTCTTTGGCCGGCACGGGGAAACGCGCCAGCGCGTACGCCGCGGGCACGGCCAGCAGCAGCGTGAGCACGATGGCCAGCAGCGCCGTGCCCAGGCTGTTGGCCAGGTAGACCGGCAGCCCCTGCTGGTAGTCCCACAGCCGCGCGTAGCCGTCGAGGCTGAGCCCGTGCGGGACGTAGGTCGGGGGAGAGGCGGCCGCCTCCTGGGTCGGCTTGACCGAGGCGAGGACCGACATCACCAGCGGCATCAGCATGACGGTGCAGACGGTGAGACAACCCGCCGCCACCAGGTGTTTCCCGCGCCCCTTCACGGGTGGCTCCGGCGGGTCAGCAGGAGCTGGACCACGGTGAGGACCAGGATCATGAACGCGAGGATCATCGACAGCGCGGCGCCGTACCCGAGCTTCAGGTACGGGAACGAGTTCAGGTAGATGTAGAACACCGACGTCGCCGTCTCGTTGCCCGGCTGCCCGGCGGTCATGATGTAGAACTGGTCGAAGGCGAGCAGCGAGCCGATCACACTGACCAGGGTGACCAGCAGGACGGTCCGCAGGGTCAGCGGCAGGATCACCCGGGTCACCCGCTGCCGCCGGCTCGCCCCGTCGACGAGGGCGGCCTCGACCACGTCCGACGGCACGGCCTGGATCGCGGCGACGAACAGGATCATCCCGAAGCCGATCACCTTCCAGACCACGGAGGCGCTGATCGCGAGGTTGGACAGGCCGGCGTCCACGCCCAGCCACAGCACGGGCTCGTCGATGAGCCCCAGATCGAGCAGCGCCCGGTTCACCAGGCCGAAATCGGAGCTGAACAGCCAGTACCAGAGCAGGCTCGACACCCCGAGACCGATCACGACCGGGATGAAGACCACCGTGCGGGTGAGCCGGCGCAGGGCGGTGTTCTGGGCGGTGAGCAGCGCCAGCAGGTATCCGCCGACGATGAGGACCGGGGTGATGAGCGCGGTGTAGAGCAGGGTGAAGCGGAAGGAGACCCAGAACTGGGTGTCGGTGAAGGCGCGCTCGTAGTTCGCCGATCCGACGAATCGCGGCGGGGACAGCAGGGACCAGTCGTGCAGCGACATCCAGGCCATCTGCGCCAGGGGATAGGCGGTGAAGACGAGCACGAAGAGCAGGGCGGGGGCCAGGTAGGCGAATCCGACCAGGCGGCTGCGGCGGCCGTGGCGCATGACGGCTCCTCCGGACGGGTACGGTGTCCGCCGGACGTCGGGGCCCGCCCGGCGGACACGATGAGGATCGGTCTACGACCGACTCGCGATGGCCTTCATCTCCTTCTTGGCGTCGGCGATGACGGTGCCGAGATCGTCGTCGCTGTAGTAGGCCCGCTGCAGCATCTTCAGCCACGGCCCCTGTGGCGAGTTGATCTGCTCGAAGAACGTGACCGTGTACGGCGTGCGGCCCACCGTGAGCGCCTTGGCCACGTCGCGCACCAGCGGCTCGGCCTGGAAGTACCTGTTGTCCACCAGGTCGGTCCGCGTGGTCAGGTTGAGCGCCTTCGCGTAGACCTCGACCTGCACCTCGTCGGAGAGCAGGAACTTCATCACGTTCACCGCG
Organism: Nonomuraea sp. NPDC050643; assembly: GCF_040654715.1. Classification (NCBI taxonomy): domain Bacteria; kingdom Bacillati; phylum Actinomycetota; class Actinomycetes; order Streptosporangiales; family Streptosporangiaceae; genus Nonomuraea; species Nonomuraea sp. NPDC050643. The sequence continues at coordinate 100,363 of NZ_JBFAIM010000028.1, forward strand.
TCGTCGACCCGCCTGCTGCCCTTGGGCACCACGACCAGGTCACCGCCGATGAACGAGGCCGAGGAGTTCGGCGCCGTCCCGGGCAGCAGGGCGATGCCGAACCTCAGCTTCGGATTCTGCTGGCGCGCCAGCGTGATGTTGAAGTTGCCGGTGCCCATCATGCCGACCTTGCCGGAGCCGAACTGGAGGTGGAACGTCTCGCCGTTCTCCGTGCGGCCGCCCTCGGGCACGTTGCCCGCCTCGACCATGTCGCGGGTGAACTGCAGCACCTGCCTGACGCCGTCGCCGACCAGCGGCTCGGCCCCCGCGCCGGCCGCTTCGATCGTCGCCCCTGAGGCCCACATCAGCGGGCCGACGGTGAAGATGTTGCAGCCCGCGCAGTTGCCGGGCAGGTAGTAGCCCTTGACGCCGCCACCCAGCGCGGTGATCTTGTCGGCGTACGCGCGCAGCTCGGCCAGGCTCGTGGGCGGCCTGTCCGGGTCGAGCCCGGCCCGGGTGAAGAGGTCCTTGTTGTAGAAGAGGGCGGACACGTCCGCGTAGAGGGGCACGCCGAAGAGCCGGTCCTCGAAGGTCGCCACCGTCATGTGCCCTTTGCTGACGGTCCTCAGCTCCGGCCAGTCCTTGATCCGGTCGGTGAGGTCGACCAGTTGCCGCTCCTTCTCGAACTGCGGGGCGTAGATCAGGTCCATGCCCATCAGGTCGGGCACGTCGCCCGCGGCGACGCCCTGGGCGATCTTGCCCACCATCTCGGTGTGGGGGATGTAAGTCAGATTGATCCTGCAGTCGGGATTCTTGGCGTTCCAGGCCTCGACCAGCAGGTCCACCATCTGCTTGTTGCCGCCTGAGCGCTCCCACATCGTCAGCGCGCCCTTGCTCGCGCACGTCGTCGTCGCGGTCTGCGCTCGAGTGGCTGCGGGCGGCGGCTCCTCCTGGGCGCAGGCGGACGCCGCGAGCATCAGCGCCACCGCGGCCGCCCGGACAGGCCACCTGGGATGGGTCCTCATGTACCAGGCTCCTCTCGTCGGAGTGGACCGGTGTTGACATGACCCCCTGCTGATGGGAACGTAACCGATGGTGAATACGATTGCATACAATCGTTTTCATTTCGTGATTCAGGAGCCGCCGGCTTGCCGAGTGGACCGAAGCTGTTGCTCGCAGCCGTTGTAAGGCGCACTGTTAGCGCAACCACAAACCCTCTCCAGGTGACATACATAGGGCGCGGCCCCGTCGAGGGCCGGTCCCCGACGTGTCGACGATGACGTTGATCAGCGCATCGAAGGGAGATCGTCCATGCCCAGCAGCACCCCCCTCAGAAACAGCCTCGCCACTGCCTTCAGGGTCGCCGTCGTGGCCGCGGTCGCCCTGGCGCTGGGCCTGGTGGCCGTGTCGCCGGCGCAGGCCGCGGGCGGCCGGCCGAGCGTCACCAAGAAGCAGTTCGGGGCCCTGTCCAACGGCCAGAAGATCGACGTCTACACGTTGCGGAACGCGGGCGGGATGCGGGTGAGGATCCTCACCTACGGAGGCATCCTCCAGTCGATCGAGGTCCCCGACAGCCGGGGCAGGTTCGCGAACGTGACGCTCGGGTTCGGCAACCTGTCCGACTACGTCACGAAGAGCCCGTACTTCGGCTGCATCACCGGCCGGTACGCCAACCGCGTCGCCAAGGGACGTTTCACCCTGGACGGCAGGACGTACCGGCTGGCCACCAACGACGGCCCCAACCACCTGCACGGTGGCACCAAGGGCTTCGACAAGCGGGTCTGGAAGGCCGACCCCTTCAAGCGGGGCCGCAGCGTGGGGCTCGTGCTGACCTACACCAGCCCGAACGGCGAGGAAGGGTATCCGGGGACGCTGCGCACCAGGGTCGTCTACACCCTGACCGACGACAACCGGATCCGGATGGACTACCGCGCCACCACCAGCAGGCCCACGATCGTCAACCTCACCAACCACGCGTACTTCAACCTGCGCGGTGAGGGCAACGGCCGGATCCTCGGACACGAGCTGCAGATCAACGCCTCCCGCTACACGCCGGTCGACAGGACGCTCATTCCCACAGGCAGGATCGCCCGGCTCGGCGGGACCCCGCTGGACTTCCGCGAGCCCACCGCCATCGGCGAGCGCATCAACATCGGGAACCAGCAGATCGTGCGCGGCGGCGGGTACGACCACAACTACGTCGTCGACGGCCGGGGCCTCCGGACGGCGGCCAGGGTCGTCGAGCCGGACAGCGGGCGCGTGCTCGAGGTCATCACCGACCAGCCGGGCCTGCAGTTCTACTCGGGCAACTTCCTCGACGGCACGCTGCGCGGCACCGGCGGGCGCCTCTACCCGAAGCGGTCCGGCTTCGCCCTGGAGTCGCAGCACTTCCCCGACTCGCCGAACCACAGGAACTTCCCCTCGACCGTCCTGCGGCCCGGCGACGTCTACCGGACCACGACGATCTACGCGTTCTCCACGGTGTGACCACCGCCGCGCGACAGGAACCCGTCCATCCCCGCCGATCCCATGAGGCACGATCATGAAAGAGATCCATCCGAAGGTCGAGGAGGCCCTCGACACCCTCAGCCTGAACCGCGTCGCGCGCCGTCGCCTCCTGACCGGGGCGGGCCTCGTCAGCGCCACGGCCGCCGCCTCCGCGCTGCTCAGCGCGTGCACCGGGGACTCGGGCGGCACCAGGCCCGCCGCCTCGGGCGGCACCGCGGCGGCCGCCGGTCCCGGTGACTTCCCGTCCACGCCGAAGTGGAAGTTCGTGATGGTCTGTCACGTCACGACGAACCCGTTCTTCACCCCCACCCAGTACGGCGCCCAGGACGCGTGCGCGCTGCTCGGCACCGAGTTCCAGTGGACCGGGTCCAAGGACTCGATCGTGGCCGAGATGGTCAACGCGACCAACACCGCGATCTCGGCCAAGGCCGACGGGCTGGCGGTGGCGGTCGTGGACAAGGCGGCCTTCAAGGAGCCCGTCAACCGTGCCCTGGACGCGGGCATCCCGGTGGTGTCGTACAACGCCGACGGGGCCCGTGAGGACAAGGGGACCAACCGGCTGGCGTACATCGGGCAGGGGCTCTACGAGTCGGGATACGCTCTTGGCCAGCGGGCGCTGCAGCAGGTGGACTCCGGTGAGGTGGTGGGGTTCATCGCCACCCCGGGCGCGCTGAACATCCAGCCCAGGATCGACGGCGCCGCGCAGGCGATCAAGGACTCGGGCAAGTCGATCACCTTCCAGTCGGTCGGGACGAACGCCGACATCACCAAGGGCCTGTCGATCATCGACGCGTACGCCCAGGGGCACGCCGGCCTGGCCGGGATGCTCGCCGTCGACGCCGGGTCGACGCAGTCGATCGGGCAGGTGGTCAGGAAGTACAACATGCGCTCGAAGGGGCTCAAGGTGGCCGGCGGCTTCGACCTGGTGCCCGAGACGCTGACGGCCATCAAGAACGGCGACCTGGACTACACCATCGACCAGCAGCCGTACCTGCAGGGATTCCTGCCGGTGCTCTACCTCTACCTCTACAAGCTCTCCGGCGGGCTGCTCTTCCCGTCGGAGACCAACACCGGTCTGCTCTTCGTGACCAAGGACAACGTGGGGCCGTACCAGACCACCAAGACCCGCTTCGAGGGCTCGGACACCGCCCAGAAGCTGGTCGAACGGTCCGGGGCCATCGCCCACGCCTCCTAGAGGCGTCGATCGGGGATCGAGGCGTACGGCTCGCGCTCGCGGTGGGGGCGAGGTGCGAGCCGTACCTCCCCATCGTCCATCCGTTCGTCCACGAAGAGGAGAGTGGTGTGCCCGACATCAGCGATGACCTCCGCGAGTCGTCGGCGCGCGGGGACGCGGCCGGACGGCCCGGACCCGGCGGGGCGCGGCGCGGGGCGAGCCGGCTGCTGCCGCGGGTCAGGGACGAGTTCCTGCGGCGGCGCGAGGCGAGCGTGCTGGTCGTGGCCCTGGCGCTGGGGGCCTATTTCGCCTCGGCCTCCGAGGCGTTCCTGACCGGCGACAACATGGTCAACATCACCCAGGCGGCCGCCCCCGCCGCCATCGTCGCCTGCGGCATCGTGCTGCTGCTGGTCAGCGGCGAGATCGATCTGTCGGTCGGGGTGGTGGCGGCGCTGGCGCCGTTCATGATGCACTACGCGATCGACTTCTGGGGGATCCCGGCCGTCCCGGCGATCCTGCTCGCCCTGCTGACCGGCGCGGTCATCGGGCTGGGGAACGGGTTGGTCACGGTCGTGCTGAAGGTGCCCTCGTTCATCACCACGCTGGGCACCTTCTACCTGGTGACCGGGATCGTGCTGACGACCTCCGGCGCCTATCCGGCCGAGATCCCCGCGTCCGTGGACAACCAGATCGGGCAGTGGCTGGGGGCGGCGCCCTGGGCGCATCTCACGTGGGCCCTGGTGATCGTGGCGTTCTTCCACGTGCTGTTCACGCGTACGCGGTGGGGGCTGCACACGATCGCGGTGGGCGGGAACCTGCTGGGGGCGCAGGAGGCGGGCGTCCGCGCGGGGCGCATCAAGATCGGAAATTTCATGATCGCGGGAGTTTTGGGGGCTTTTGCTGGGATCATGGAGGCGTTTCGGATTCATACGATCGACCCCAACCTGGGCGGCGGCACCGGCCTGATGTTCACCGCGGTCTCGGCGGCGGTCATCGGCGGCACGGCCCTCGCCGGCGGCTCCGGGACGATCATCGGCGGCGCCCTGGGCGCGCTGGTGCTGGCCGAGCTCCAGAACGGCTTCAACCTGATCGGCATCTCCGCCAACCCGTACTTCCTGATCCTCGGAGGCTCGATCCTCCTCGCGATGATCGCCAACGTGTACCTGAGCCGGCTGAGAAGGGCGGGCAAGACGACGTGACCTCTCCGACCGCCGACGTGCTCCGGGTGGAGCACGTCTCCAAGCGCTTCGGCACGGTGACCGCGCTCCGCGACGTCAACATCCACCTGGCCCGAGGCGAGGTGCTCGGCCTGATCGGCGACAACGGGGCCGGCAAGTCCACCCTCATGAAGATCATCTGCGGCTTCCACCAGCCCGACAGCGGCCGCATCCTGCTCGACGGGGCGGAGGTGTCGTTCAGGTCCGTCGACCACGCCCGCTCACTCGGCATCGACACCGTCTACCAGGACCTGGCGTTGATCAACGAGCTGAGCGTCTATCACAACATGTTCCTCAACCGCGAGCCCGTCAGGTTCGGCCTCCTGAACAACCGCAAGATGCGCAAACTGGCCCGCGAACACCTCGACGACATGGGCGTCAACATCCCGTCGGTGGAGGTGGAGGTGGCCAAACTGTCGGGCGGCCAGCGCCAGGCCATCGCCGTGGCCCGGTCGGTCTACTCCCGCTCCAGGATCCTCCTGCTGGACGAGCCACTCGCCGCAATGGGCGCGAAGGAGGGCGTGCAGATCCTCGACCTGGTCCGCGATCTCAAGGCGCGGGGCGAGGTCTCCATCATGATGATCGTCCACAACTACGCCCACGTCCTGGAGGTCTGCGACCGCGTCAACCTCCTCCAGCACGGCAGCATCACCTTCGACCGGCCCACCGCCCAGACCTCCGTGAAGGAGCTCACCGACCTGGTCGTGGAGGAATATCGCGCCGCGCGCGGCGGGGCCCGGCCGGCCCCGCCGGCGGACCCCCCTTGAGCGGGGCGGCCGTTGTTACGATCCTCCGCATGCGCAGCACAGACACCTCAGCCGCCGGAACGGACGTGCGCAAGGCCGTCACCCTGGCCCTCGACGCCCTGAAGGACGCGGACCCCCAAGGATGGGAGGCCAAGGCGGGCACGCTCGAGTGGACGTGCTGGGAGACGATCGAGCACCTGGCCGACGACCTGTTCACCTATGCCGCGAGGTTCGGGCTCACGAAGCCGCCGATGTCCGCGATGCTGCCGTTCCGGACGAGCAGCGACCGGAGCGGCGGGCCGGCGAACGTCATCTCCGTCGAGCGGGCCTCGGGGCCCGAGGGCCTGATGACCATTCTGGAGGCGTGCGGTGGGCTGTTCGCGTCCGTCCTGGACGCCGCCCCCTCGACCACCGTCGCCTACCACGTCTTCGGGCCCTCCGACCCGGCGGGCTTCGCCGCGATGGGCGTGGTCGAGACCCTCGTGCACACCCATGACGCCGCCCAGGGGCTGAACCTGGAGTGGTCGCCGCCGGGAGAGCTGTGCGAACGGGCCCTCCAGAGGCTCTTCCCCCACGTCGCCCTCGACGGTGACGCCTGGGAGACCCTGCTCTGGGCGACCGGCCGCACCGCCCTACCCGACCGCCCCCGCCTCACCGAGTGGCGCTGGTACGGCACGCAGGGCGGGTGAGCCACGTCAATGGCCCGCCACGCAGGCTGGTAGCGCGTTACCGGCCCACCACGCCGTCGATCTGCTCGCGGAGGTGGTCGGCGTGGCCGTTGCGGCGGGGCGTTCGGTCGCGGCCGGGGCTCGTCCTGCACTTGCTGGTCAGCGCGTCGCCGGGCCTCGGGTGTCACGTCAGGCGCTCCCGTACCAGGCGTAGCATCCGGATGAATTCCGTGGATTCGGTCGGCGAGAGGCCGATGGTTCTGGGGGCGTTGAACTTCGTGACGGCTGGTTGTGCGCGGTAGAGGAGTTCGCGTCCGGCTGCGGTGATGCGTACGCCTGTGCGCCGGCCGCGTCCGCCTGGGCCCTCACGCTCCACCAGGCCGCGCTCCAGCAGGGAACGGAAGAGTTCGTTCATGCTCTGCGGTCGTACCATGATCGCGCGGGCGAGTTCGGCCTGGGTGAGGTCGTCACGGTCGGCCAGCGAGGCCAGGACGCCGAACTGGGTCGGGGTCAGGCCGACGGTGGCGAAGACCTCGGTGAAGCGCCGCGCTACGACATGGGAGGTCTGGATCAGCTCCCACAGTGGTAGGTCAGGCTCCCCCTCACTCCACGGCTCGGCATTCGGCCCAGCACTCGGGTCGGCCCCCGGACCAGTGTCCGGCTCGGCACTCGGCCCGGCGTTCGGCTCAGTGCCCGGCCCAGTGCCCGGCCCAGTGTTCGGTACGGGGGCCGCCCTGGTGCTCAGCCCGGTGAGTGGTTCGGGGTTTGGGTGGGGGTCTGGTTCGGGGTTCGGGTGGGTGGCTGGTGTGGGGGTTGGGTTGAGGTCAGGCAACGGGGGCTCCGGTGACGTGGCGGCCGAGGCGGGCGGCTGTGGCGACGATGGGAAGCGTCACCTGGGCGAGCCGGGTGCCGACCGGTCCGGCCAGTCGGTGCACCCAGCCCAGAGGCTGCATCGACGTGCGGACGGCCTCAGGGGCGTAGGCGGACATCCTGCTCTGGTAGCGGTGCACCGCCATCGGGATCGTGGACCGTCCGGCGAGCACCTGGGCCAGCTCCTCGGCCAGGATGTCGGCGTCGCGGACGGCGGTGGCGGCGGCCATGCCACCGGTGGGGGGCATGGCGTGGACGGCATCGCCTAGCGCCGTGACGGCTCCCGCGGGCCAGGGCGTCAGGTCGGTGCCGGGGTCGGTGGTGTGGAAGCGGAAGTAGGCCGTGGAGCTGGGGTCACCGGCGCGTACGAGCGCGCGTACGGACTCGTCCCAGCCGCGTAGCAGGGCGTCCGTGAGCCCGATGAGCGCCGCACCGTCCAGGGTGCGCGGATCGCCCGGGTAGAGGCCGTCGGGCGCGAGAGCGCCCCAGATGAGCGTGGGCGGCTCGATGACGGCCGGTACGTCGGCGCAGGACGCGGGGTCGACCAGCGTGCCCGCGGCCGGATCGTGCACGGTGACGAACAGCCCGACGCCGCGCGGCCCGAACGCCAGCGCGGGACCCTCCCGGAGCAGCTCCGGCACGAGAGTCCGGGTGCGGGAGGTCAGCGGCGTACGGCCGGCGATGCCGCTCACCCCCGCCGGCACGGTGGTGGGGCGGCCGGCCAGCGCCGCCGCGACGCGTGATCCCGCCCCGTCCGCCCCGACGAGGAGGTCTCCCCGGTCGGTACGGCCATCGGCGAAGTGCGCGGTGACCGTGCCGCCGGGACCGGCCCGGTGCCCGGTGTAGGTGGCGTCGAACGTCAGCACGTCGTCCAGGCCGTACGCCAGCAGCCTGCGCAGCGGGATGCGCCCGATCATCAGGGTTTCCGAGGAGGGAGGGCGGGGCTCCGCGAAGAGCAGCCGCATGCGGTGGTCGGCGACGGCGAACCGGCGAAAGGCCCGCCATCCCGGCGAACTGGCGAGCAGCGCCTGGTAGTGGGCCGGCGTCAGGTGGCGGCGGAGCGCCGAGCAGGCTCGCTCGTCGAGATGCAGACGGTATCCGCCGGTCGCCTCCACCCTGGGGTCCCGGTCGTAGACCGCCACGTCGATCCCGCCGCGCCGCAGGGCCTGGGCCAGCGTCAGCCCGCCGATGCCCGCTCCGATGATCAGCACCCTCATGCTCGCCTCCAGAATCAGGGACCTGAATCTCGACTATAAGGCACCTGATATGAGAGCGCGAGGGGGCCGGCATCCCTGGACGGGACACCGACCCGAGAGTTGGCGGGCGCGCCTACATGGCCGCTCCCACGGGTACCCTCTCCAGCCAGGCTGCGTCCCAGGTGTCGTGGTCGATCTTGCCGGTGATCGGCAGACCCTTGAACTCCTGCAGCTCCTTGCAGATCTTCTCTGTCTGGTCGCCGAAGTCACCGTCGACCTTGAGCTCGGGCCAGCCGCGGTTGTTGACCTGCCGCTGCCACTTCCGGACGTGCTCGTTGTCCATGTCACCCTTCTGCAGGATGCGGTCCGGTCCCTTCGGAGGCTTCGTGCTGGAAGCCGTCCAGGTGGCCTCCCAGGTCTTCGGGCCGACGATGCCGTCCACTTCCAGCGGCTTGTGCTCCATCTGGAAGTTGGCGCAGAGGCGCTTGCTCTCCTGGCCGTAGATGCTGTCGACCTTGATGTGCCAACCGCGGTCCAGCATCTGCTGTTGCCACATCTTGACTTTCTCGCCCCTGGTGGGCGGTGGGAATGTCAGCGGCGGTGGTTGGTATTGCGGTGCCGTCATGGTCGCCTCCTCGTATGGGAGTGGTGGCGGACCCCGCTGGCGGGCGGCTTCGCGCTGCCCGCGGACGCGGGCTTATCCCTTTCCTGCGAGCTCTCGAAGAGAGGCCCGCACTTCCAGTTGAGCACAGAACGGTGGGAAAGGGCGGTGGTCGCGATGCTTTTTGGAGAATCCCTTAATGTGCTCGGCCGGCCTTTCCAGAAGCGGCAGAATAAGCGGCGGATGGCAATTCATTAATCCCTTGGAGGTCGATCGCGCTCAAAGTCGAAATTGTGGCGGCGAGTAAGGGAATAATTTGCCGGAGTGGTTCGTCGACCGAGCATTTGCGCGCTCTTTGCGTTCGGCGTCTGCCTGGCAGGGTCTACTATGTTCCTTAGTAGTGACGTGCCGAGCGGCGGGGGCGGTGGAACCTGTGCGGTTGCTCCTGCTCCTCGCTCTCGCCCTGGGCATAGGCGGCATGCACACCCTCGGGCATCTGGACGGGCGGCACGGCGGCTCCTCCACGCACGCCGTGGAGGTCGTCGCCCAACCGGTCGTCGCCCAACCGGTCGTTCCCGCCGGGCTCCAGGGCTTCGTTCCCGAGCGGGAACCGCCCGGGTTCGATCCGACGGACGTGTGCCTGGCCGTTCAACAGCAAGATGTCCATCGCCATGGCCGCAGGAGCCCTCGCTCTGGTGAGCGCGTGCGGTGCGGAAAGCGACTCCACGACCGGGCACGAGGCGATGAGCGGCGCGCCCGCCGCCGCCACCACCGCGAGCGCACAGCCGTCGGTCACCTTCAACGACGCGGACGTCATATTCGCGCAGATGATGATCCCGCACCATGAGCAGGCGGTCGAGACGGCCGAACTGGCTGCCTCGCGGGCGGCCGACCCCGAGGTCAAGGAGCTCGCGGCGAGGATCGAGGCGGCCCAGGACCCGGAGATCCAGACCCTGAAGGGCTGGCTGGCCGAGTGGGGCAAGCCCGTGCCGTCGGGCGGCATGGGGCACGACATGCCCGGCGTCATGACGGAGGAGGAGATGGCGGAGCTGGAGGCGGCCAAGGGCACGGCGTTCGACAGGCTGTTCGCGCGGCTGATGGTCGTCCATCATGAGGGCGCGATCGAGATGGCCCGTACCGAGCAGGCCGATGGTGCGAACGCCCAGGCCAAGGAGCTGGCGAAGACCATCGAGAGCACGCAGCGGGCCGAGGTGAAGGAGCTGCGGACGATCCTCGACCGGCTCTGACCCCGGCACCCGTCCGGGCGGATGACCCCGGCACCCGTCCGGGCGGGTTCTCGCCCGCTCAGACGGGTTCTCGCTCGTCCTTCAGACGGGTTCTCGCCCGTCGGGCGGGCGAGAACCCGCCCGGAGGGGCTACAGCGAGGGCTCTCGGAGGAGCAGCTTGTCCGGGGTGATGGGGAGGTCGCGGATGCGTTCCCCGGTGGCGTGGTAGATCGCGTTGGCGATCGCCGCCGCCACCCCCACGATGCCCAGCTCGCCGATGCCCTTGGCGCCGAGGGGCGTCTGCGGGTCGGGCAGGTCCACGAAGCGCACCTCGATGTCGGGCACGTCGGCATGTGTCGGGACGTGGTACTCGGCCAGGCCGGCGTTGACGATCCGGCCGGAGCGCTCGTCGAGCAGCGTCTCCTCCATCAGCGCCATGCCGATGCCCTGGATGATGCCGCCGCGCATCTGGCCGGCGGCCTGCTTGGGGGAGACGATCCGGCCGCCGTCGAACGCGCCGGTCCAGCGGGTGACGCGTACCTCGCCGGTGTCCGCGTCGACCCGTACTTCGGCGAAGTGCGCGCCGTAGGTGCCGGTGGTGCGTTTGAGGGTCTGATACGGCACCGCCGACCTGCCGGTGACCTCGATGTGGTCGCGGCCGGCGCGCTCCAGCAGCCGGCGATACGTCTCCCCACGACCGTCCCTCGTGAAGAGCCCCTCGTCACGTGTCTCCACCTCGCTCGAACGGAGCCCGGCGAGCGGGGTGTCCAGGGCGAGCAGCTCGCGCACCAGGCGGTCACGTGCGTTCCAGATGGCCGAGGCGAGGGTGGTGGTGGCGGCCGAGGCGCCGGGGATGCGGGTCCTGGCCACGTCGGAGTCGCCCTGCATGAACCGGATCCTGTCCATGGGCACGCCGAGGCGCTGGGCCGCGGCCTGGGTCTGGGCGGTCGAGGTGCCGGCGCCCAGTTCGTTCGTGCTGCTGTGGATGGTGATCGTGCCGTCGGCCGACAGCCGCAGCCGTACGGCGGCGACGAGCAGCACGTCGGGGTTGATCGCGGCGGCCATGCCCTGGCCCACGAGCCAGTGCCCGTCGCGGGTGGCCCGGGGGACGGGCGCGCGGTCACGCCAGCCGAACGTCTCCGCGCCGAGCTGGTACGCCTCCCGCAGATGGCGGCTGGTGAAGGGCCGGCCGGAGATGGGATCGCGCTCGGGCTCGTTGCGCAGGCGCAGCTCCAGCGGGTCGAGGCCGAGCTCCCAGGCCAGCTCGTCCATGGCCGACTCCAGCGCGAACGATCCCGGGGTGACGCCGGGGCCGCGGAAGAACGCGTTCTGGATCCGGTCGACCCGGACCACCCGCTGGTGGGCGGCGATACCGGGGCAGGCGTACAGGTGGCGGGAGGCGGCGATGGCGGCCTCGGCGAACTCGTCCCTCGTGCAGGTGGCCAGGGCGTCGTGCACGATGGCGGTCAGCCGGCCCTGCCCGTCCGCGCCCAGCGCGACGCTGCTCCTGGTGGGCGCCCGGCCGCCGGTCATGCGGAACGTGTCCGCGCGGGACAGCACGAGCTTGACCGGGCGGCCCGCCATCTTGGCCGCGGCCACCGTGAGCGCCACGTGTGGCCAGGCCGGGGTCTTGCCGCCGAATCCGCCGCCGATGTACGGCGCCAGCACGTGCACCCGCTCCAGAGGCAGGCCGAACTTCTTCGCCAGCATCTCCTTCACCCCGTAGGGGTATTGGGCGGTGTCGTGGACGGTGAGATCGTCGCCGTCCCACCTGGCCAGGGTGGCGTGCGGTTCCAGCGCGTTGTGGTATTCGGCCGGGGTGGTGTAGACGGCCCGTACGGTGGCCACGGCGCCGGCCAGCCCCGCCCGCGCGTCGCCGACCACGGTCCTCGACTCCTCCAGCACCGAGTGGGCCGGAGTGTAGGCGGCCTCGTCCGACATCGCCAGGACGGCGGGCTCCGCCTCGTAGCGCACGTCGACGAGCCGGGCCGCGTGCTCGGCCTGCTCCTGCGTCTCGGCCACGACGACCGCGACCGGCTGGCCGTGCCAGAAGACCTCGTCGGTGCTCAGGATCGGCAGGCTCATCGCGGCGGCGGCGACCGGGCCCTTCAGCGTGGCGTACGCGGCGGTGCGTCTCATCCGCGGCGCGTTCTCGTGCGTCATCACCAGCACGACCCCGGGTGCCGCGAGCGCTCGCGAGGAGTCGACGGCGGTGACGCGGCCCTTGGCGACCGCGCTGGGCACCGGGACGGCGTAGGCGAGCCGGGCGGGGGAGTGGTCGGCGGTGTACCGGATGCCGCCGGACACCTTCGCCGGCCCGTCGAGCCGGTTCACGTGGCGGCCGACCTCGCCGGGCTCGGTGGACAGCGGGTCGTGGCGGCCGTCGGGCAGGAGCCGGGCCACCCTGCCGAGGATTCTGGTGCCCAGGCCGAAACCTCTCGACGTGAGGCTCATGACAGCTTCACCAGGGTGCGGCGGATCAGCCGTCGCGCCAGCTCCGCCTTGAACCCGTTGTGCCGCAGCGGCCGCGCCCCCACGACCGCCTCCTCCGCCGCCGCGCCGAACGTCCGTTCGTCGGCCGCCGCTCCGGTCAGCAGTTCCTCGGCCGCGTACGCGCGCCAGGGCTTGGGCGCCACCCCGCCCAGCGCGATACGCGCCAGAGTGATCGTGCCCTCATGGACCTGCACCAAGACGGCGACGCTGACCAGCGCGAACGCGTAGCTGGCCCGGTCGCGCACCTTCACGTACGCCCCGCGGGCCGGCGGCCAGGGCGGCAGGTCCACGCTCGTCACCAGCTCGCCGCTCCGCAGCACGGTCTCGACCTGCGGAGTGTCACCCGGCAGCAGATGAAGGTCCGAGACCGGCACGCTCCGGTCGCCCTCGGGACCGGTGAGGTTGACCGTCGCGTCGAGGGCCGCCAGGGCCACGCACATGTCGGACGGATGGACGGCCACGCAGCTCTCGCTCGCCCCGAGGATGGCGTGCCCGCGGTCGAACCCGCCGATCGCCTCGCAGCCGGTGCCCGGCGCCCGCTTGTTGCAGGCCGCGCCGAGATCGTAGAAGTAGCGGCAGCGCGTCCGTTGCAGCAGGTTGCCGCCGACCGTGGCGCGGTTGCGGAGCTGCGGTGAGGCGCCGCGCAGGAGGGCTCGCGCGAGCACGGGGTAACGCCGGCGGACCCGGTCGTCGGCGGCGACGTGCGCGTTGCGGGCGAGAGCGCCCAGCCGCAGCCCGCCGTCGGGCAGGTCCTCGACGGCCGACAGCGGCAGGCGGGAGATGTCGACGACCCGCCGGGGACGCTCCACCTCCTCCCGCATGAGATCGACCAGGTTCGTGCCCCCGGCCAGGTACGCCACCGGCCCCTCGGCCGCCAGCCCGATCGCCTCCGCCACGGTCGCCGCCCGTACGTAGCCGAACTCCCTCATCCCGCGGCCACCTCCTTGACGGCGGCCACGATGCCGTTGTAGGCGCCGCACCGGCACAGGTTGCCCGCCATGCGCTCCCTGATCTCGGCGTCGGTGAGCGCCACCGGCCCGGTCAGGTCCTCGGTCACGGCGCTCGGCCGGCCGTCGCGGTGCTCGCCCAGCATGGCCACGATCGAACAGATCTGCCCGGAGGTGCAGTAACCGCACTGGAACCCGTCGTGCGTGAGGAACGCCTCCTGCACCTTGGCGCCCAGCCCGTGACCGGCCATGGCCTCGATGGTGACGACCTCCATGCCGTCGCACTGGACGGCCGGCACCAGGCACGAGTTGACCCGCTCACCGCCGAGCAGCACCGTGCACGCGCCGCAGGCGCCCTGGTCGCAGCCCTTCTTCGTGCCGGTCAGGCCCAGGCGCTCGCGCAGGCAGTCGAGCAGGGTGGTGCGGGGGTCCAGGGACAGGGCGTGCGCCTGCCCGTTCACGTTCAGGTGGACCGGGATGTGGCCGTCCATCAACACCTCCAACTATCTCGTACATCTGTGTACGAGTTAGCGGCCACAATACCCCATGGGTGTATGGCGTCGATCGCGACGAGCCGATCGGCTCCGTCAACGGGCGGCGTCGCCGACGCCGTCGCACGACAGAAACGCGTGCGCCTGGAGGTGGCCGGGTGACCCGGGACCGGGCACGACGCGTATGCGGGCATAGCGGGCCTCGGGGTCCGGATGGCCGGAAAGGTGGCGGATCAGCAGGCGGCCGGCCCCGGTGAGGAGGCCGTCCAGGGTCGCCTCCGCGATCAGGTGGTTGACGTGGACGAGGTAGTCCTCCAGCGGCAGGGCGGCGACCGGGACGTCGAGGCGGGCGACGGGACCCTCGGCGGCCAGGCGGGCCTCCCCGGTGAACGGGGCGGTGAGACCGCGCGGGCCGCGGAACGGGTGCAGCAACCGGCGCAGCCCCTCCCGGTCCGTCAGCGGGGCGGGGCCGTACCAGGCGATGGAGCCGTCGGCGGACACGTGGTCGAAGGGGTGGCGGTCGGCGAGGTTGCCCGGGTCGCCGGCGAGGAAGATCGTCCTGGTGAAGGCGGCGTACCAGAGCGCGCCCCGGGACTCGGGGACGCTCCGGGCGAAGGCGTGCGCGGAGGCGGCGAAGGTCACGGGGTCGAACGCGCGCAGGACCGCGATCACGCCGACGCCCTGCGCCGCCCGAGGATGGGCGGGCCGGGGCAGGGTACGGCGGACACGAGCGATACGCGCGTCGAGGTGCGCACGCAACGCCTCCTGCCCGCGCGACGCCTCCTGCCCGCGCGACGCCTCCTGCCCGTGCGACGCCTCCTGCCCGTGCGACGTCTCCTGGTCAGGGGGCGGGGTCATGGGGTTTGTCACAGTGTGGCCAGGTGGGCGATCTGGGTGGCGATGTCCTGGGCGGGGCGGTCGTCCACCTGGATGCGGTGCACCCGTACCGACGAGAACGTTTTGAGCGTCTCCTCGTAGCCGTCCCGGATGAGGGCGAGCAGGTCGGGGCGCTCGTGCGGCTCCGGGTGGCGGTCGCGGGCCCGCACCCGGCGGGCGGCCTCGGCCACGTCGATGTCGAGCAGGATCGCCACGTCGGGCGGCGACACCGCGAAACGGGCGGACAGCTCGGCCACCAACTCCGCCGGAGGCAGGTTCAGCAGGCCGACCAGCTCCGCCCCGAGCGTGTCCAGTCGTGGCGCGCGCCCGCCCGGCCGCCGCGAGAGGGCCGCGCACCAGGCGCGGGCGGCCTGGACGGCGGCGGCCGGCTCCCGCGCGAGCTGCTCGCGCAGGACGGCGTCGCGGCCGGGAACGGTCACCCGGTCGATCGCGGGACGGTAGAGCGGCAGGTAGGTGAGCGTGTCGATGAGGGGATGCCGCTCGGCGATGATCGCCCCCGCCGGCCGCCGCGCGAAGAACCGCTCGACCACGCCGTACGTGCACATCTGCAGATAGAGGACGGCGAGCTTCAGATCAGGGCTGCCGAGGCGGTCGGCGCCTTCCGACAGCGTGTCGAGATGCCGGGACAGCTCCCGCAGGGGGCCGCCGGGGTTCTCGTGCGGACGCAGGGACGACAGCACGACATGGGGGCGCTCCACGGGGGCACGCCGGGCGAGCAGCCGGGCACAGGTGCTCTTGCCGGACCCGTCGACGCCGAGCAGCGCCACCCGTACGGGCTCAGTACGCACCGTGCTCTCCCGCCACGGCGTCCTCGATGGCGATCAGCCGCAGCGTCGTGGCCAGGACGCGGCCCAGGAACGGCAGCTCCCGCTGCCCGTGCACCATGACGTACAGCAGTAGCCGGGTCACGGCGAAGTCCCACAGCGCCAGCCGGTAGCCCTCGCGCCACGCCTCCGGCTCGTCTTTCTGCCCGACGGCTTCCCGGTGCAGGTCGAGGAGGGCACCGACGCGCGCCGCCTCGACGTCCGGCGGCAGCACGAACGCCAGCAGCTCAGCCAGGTCCCGCTGCGGGACGTGCAGCGTCGCCAGCTCCCAGTCGTAGGCCACCAGGCTCAGGTCGGCCGAGCGCAGCGCGATGTTACGCGGGTTGAAGTCGTTGTGCACCAGCGTGCGCGGCATCGACTCCAGCCGCCGCCACCACCGCGGGATCTCGGCGACGATCCGGCGCAGCCGGTCCGCCGCGGCGCCGTCCAGCAGCTCCGGATGGTCGGACGCGCCGTGCTCCACCAGCGCCGCCCACAGCTCCCGCATGGCCGTCATCCGCTCGGCGCTCTGCACCGGGTCCAGCCAGGCGCGCAGCTCGTCGTCGCGGCCGAGGAAGGCCGCGTGCACGGGCGCGATGCCGCGCACGGCCGCGGCCACGTCCTCCGGCCGCCAGCGCTCCGGGGTGTCCGCGCTGTCCTTGAGCAGCACGTCAGGGCCGAGGCGTTCCATGGCGATGACGTACGCCTCGCGCCCGGCGTCCTCGTGCACCCCGTACGTGCGGGGCAGCACCGCGCGCAACGCCGGCTCCGCCGTCCGGTAGACCGACAGCTCACGGGTGTGCAGGGCCTTGAAGCCGGTCCACTCGCGCCAGCGCGGATAGAGGTCGGCGACCCGGCCGCCGCAGAGCGAGGCCAGCTTCGCCGCCTCGATGATCACCTCCTGGTCGAGCGGCTTGACCTTGAGCACCAGGTCGGTCTGCCCGTGGTCGCCGTCCATCTTCCAGGCCACGCGGGCCGGGAAGATCCCTGTGGTCTTGCGGCGGTCGCCGCGGGAGGTGAGTTCGGTGATGAGGCTCGATCCCGGCGCGTGCTCGATCCAGGCGACGTCGGTGATCTCCAGGCCGGGCGCCTCCAGGGTGCGGGCCAGCATCGGACGGAGCAAGGGGGCGCCGAGGTCCTCGCGGCTGAGCCAGTTCACCCGCCGGCCGCGGCCGAGCCGTTCGTGCGCGTCGGCGAACTGGCCGCCGGCGACGGCCGCCATCGTGGACAGGTTGAGCGCGAGCGCGAACCCGCAGATGATCTCCGCGAAGCGGGCCGCGTAGCCCTCGCCCCGGCAGCCGAGCACCTCCAGGTAGTCGCGTTGCCGCGCCAGCCTGGTGCCGCCCCCGACCACGCCCGTGACCAGGCTCGGCAGGGTCAGCGTGGCCCGCAGCTCGCCCTCGGACACGTCCACGGAGAACAGGCCGGTGCCGGACTCGTACACGCTGGCGATGTCCTGGCCGGTCGCGACGAAGATCGCCGCGATGACGTTGGCCGCGTCGATGTCGTGCCCCGCCATGCCGGCCTGCTGCCCGGCGACCACGCAGTGCCGGTACAGCCGGTCCACCGCCTCCGGCGTGCTCTTCAGCACGCGGCGCACCGTCGTACGGTCCAGGACGCACTCGGCCACGACCCGGGTGCCGCGGCCGGAGATCATGTTCAGATGGGTGAACTTCTTGTCGCCGCTCAGGTTCGCCTCGATCGCGAACCAGGCCGGCGCGAGCCCCGGCATGGTGGCGAGCCGGTCGTTGATCCACTGGCAGGCCCGCCAGGTCGCGGCGGTGGTCATGTTCTGGCCACTGGCGTCGGCGGTCTCGTACACGAAACGCAGGTGGACGGCCCGGCCGAGCTGGACGGGGTCGATCATCGTCAGCCGCGAGTGCGCCGACACCTCCGCCACCCGCCGTTCCAGCTCGTCCTTGCACGTCACGATCCAGCGGGCGAACTCGCCCGCCGCGCTCAGCCCGGCGAACTCGAACACCGGCGCCCGCGTCATGCGCTGGGAGATGACCTGGCTCGTCACCCCGCCCGCCAGCGTGATCGCCTTGGCGCCGCGCGCGACCGAGGCGACCAGGGCGCCCTCGGTGGTGGCCAGCGGCGCCGTCACCATGCCTTCGACGTTGCGGCCCGTGAACAGCAGCGGCCCGGCCAGGCCGACCGGGACCTCGACCGCGCCGACGAAGTTCTCCACGTTCCCGGGCAGCGAGCGCGGGTCGATGGTGGACTGCTCCAGGGAGCGCAGCGAGGCGCTCGTGGTCGTCCTCAGCCATTCGAGCAGGTCCCGCCTGGCGCGTTCGGTGTACTGGCCGCGGCCCGGCAGGCTGGGGTACGGCATCTCCCGCAGCAGCCCGGCCGAGGGCTCGACGATCTCAGCCAACGCCGGCCTCCCGTCCACCCGAGCCGACCAGCACGCGCGCCCAGGCGGCGGGGTCGTCGCGGAACACCCGGTCCTTGACCCGGGTGGGCCGCTCGCCCTCCTCCACCTTGCGCCGCCATTCCTCCCAGAACGCCTCCACCGCCACCGCGTGCACCAGCGGCTCGGCCAGGGCGCCCGACCGGCGCGCGGACGCGTACCCGGGCGCCTCGTGGCACAGCTCCTCGTCGAACGCGGCGCGGAACGCCCGCGTCTCGAACTCCGAGGGCGGGACCGGGAAGGCGACGGCGGCCTCATGGCCGGCCGCGCCGTCCGGCAGCGCCCGGTACATCACGTTACGGGCGGCCAGGCCGGTCGTCCCGGACGCCGCCGCCACCGCCCGCAGCACGTGCGACTCGCGGACCCGCTCGCCCGCCACGGAGACCAGGCCGGCCCGGCACGAGTACTCCACCAGCGGCGTCGAGCCGGCGAACCCGAGCACCTTCACGATGTCGCGCACCGCGCACCGGTACAGGCCGCCGACGTGCGAGACCACCACGTGGTACTCCTGCCCCTGGCTCAGCTCGTGCGGCTCCAGGGTGTCGCTCCACGGCTCGATGGGCTCGTCGGCCGGGATGAACTCGTAGAGGCAGCCGCTCACCATCAGCGCCCCGCCGGTCGAACGGTCGGGCACCGGGACGGCCAGCGGCCCCTCCGACGAGCCGATCGGGGCGGGGCGGACGCGCAGTCCGGCGCCGTAGTCGTCGCGCAGCGCCGGCAGGTAGAGCCGGGACACGTAGGTGTTCCAGGTCAGCAGGAGCTCCAGCCGCGGCCACACGTCGGCGGGACGCAGCGTGCCGCGCCGGTCGGCGGCGCGCTCCAGCTCCGCCGCGCGCTCCGGGGCCGGTGACCGCAACGGCTTGCCGCCCACCGTCCCGTCCCTGATCTCCTGGACCAGGCGGGGCCACCAGTGGCCGAGCTGGTGGGGCAGCGCGGCGGCGATCGCCGGGTTGATCGCGATGACCCCCCGTACGTCGTGCTCGGCGGCCTGCCTGAGCCGCAGGTAGGCGCGTTCCCACGGCCCGGCGTCGGCGAGTTCGTCCGGCAGGCGGCTCCACGGCGCCCGGTTGCCGAGCCCGACGGCGAGCTCCTCGCCCGCCTTGGCGAAGTCGAGCTGGCTCGGGCCGAGGTGCGGCCGGCCCCCGCTCGTCCGGCCCGTCGGCGAATGGGGGTCCTGCCACAGGTTGAGCACGGCGTCGTCGCGGGAGAGCAGGCCGGGATGGTGCCGTACGAGCTGCGCGAAGCCCGCGAAGTAGAACGGCAGGAAGCAGCGGCTCAGGAACCCGGCGGTCACCGGGATGCTCTTCTCCCCACCCGTCGTCCCGCTGCTGGCGAAGAACGCCGCGGGCTCCTCACTCGTCAGCACCCGCTGCTCGCCGGCGTGCACGCGCTCCAGCCACGGCCGGAACTCCTCGTGCCCGCGGATCGGCGTCGCCCGCCGGTAGTCGGCGGCGTCACGCATCCCGGCCAGGCCGTGCTCGCGCCCGAACGCGGTCTCCCCGTTCGTGGCGAGGAGGTCGGCGAGCACCGCGGCCTGGGCGGCGCGGGGGTCGTCCAGCGAGGCGAGAGCCTTGTCGCTCTCGTGCAGGACCCGCCGCCGGTACGCCTCGGCGCGCTCGGCGGTGGAGGCGAAGGAACGGTCGGTGGTCATGGCCCTCCCGGTCGTCGGATTCTTGTCGGCCTGCTTGTTGCCGGCCCGCGTCACAGGTAGACCTGGTCGAGCAGAGCCGTGGGGGCTCGCCGCGCGAACAGGAAGTCGGTGAGGCGGTAGGGGTCGGTCCAGCCCGCGGGCGTGGCGAACCCGCGCAGGAACGCGGGCAGGTCGCACCGCCCGCCCGCCTCGCGCACCATCCGGCCGGCCCGCGACAGCGCCCGGCGCAGCAGGTCCAGGCGGAACGGCTCGGAGGAGGTGCGTTTGAGCATCGCGATGAAGAACAGGCGCATCCCGAGGCGGTAGGCGGCCGGGTCGAACTCCCGCAGGCACAGCTCGGCGAGCCGGCCGATGGAGTGACCGTCCCAGCCGCCGTGCCTGCTGGAGCGGACGACGCCGCCGATCGGTACGCGCCCCAGCGGCAGCCGGGACGGACGCGCCCCCATCTCGCCCAGCACCCGGGCCAGCAGCGCGTAGTCGTGGGCCAGGTCGTCGTCGTAGACGAGCAGCACCTCGTCCCCGCCGGCCAGGCGGGGGAGCAGGTCCCGCAGGATGACCAGGAGGTAGTTGGCGTGCCCGTCGGCGCCGATCACCGTGCGCAGCGGCATGCCCCACCGCGTGCCGTCCAGGTAGGCCGGGCCGCCGTGGCGGCGGTGGTCCACGCACAGATGGCGCCGCGCCAGCAGCTCCACGGTCTCGTCGATCGAGGCCGCCGCGGGCCGGTCCGCGGTCAGGCCGGGGTCGTGCACGCCGAGCAGGTCGAGCTGCCGCTTCCAGTCGCGGGTCGCCGCGCGGGTGGACGGGTGCACCCAGCCCTCCCGCTCGACGCGCTCGGTGTAGTGGCGCAGCCGGTCCATGGGGCGGGCGTCGCCCGAGGCGTGGAAGCGTACATAGAGGTGGCCGAGCTCGTCGGTGGGCAGGGCGTCGTGGTCGAGGTCGCCGTGGTGCCTGTCGAGGTAGTCCCAGAACTGGATCGTCTGCCCCGTCAGGTTGGCGGCGCGGGGGTTCCAGTAGTACTCCAGGTCGCGGACCGGCCGGGTGGCCCGGTAGAGCGTGTCCACCCACAGGAAGCCCTTGATGTGGGTGGGCAGCAGGGGCTTGGTGGCGGTGATGGTGACCGGGGCGAGCAGGAGCCGCCCCGAGGGACCAGGCGCGCCAGGCGCGCCGGCGGCTAACACTGCCGCCAGCCCAGGCCGCGCAGTGCCTTGCGCAGCGGCGCGGCCAGGCCGGGCGCGACGCTGATGTGCACCAGCCCGGACGGCTGGCCGGTGGCGTGCTCGATGCGGACGTCCTCGATGTTGACGCCCGCCTGGCCGGCGTCGACGAACAGGCGGGCCAGCTCGCCCGGCTGGTCCCCGATCACGGTGGTGACCGTCTCGAAGCGTTCGGGCCTGGTGTCGTGCTTGCCGGAGATCCGGGCGCGGCCGGTCCGGCCCGTACGCAGGACGTCCTCGACGGCGGCCAGCCCCGCCTCGCGTTCGGCGCCGTCCGGTCCGGCGACCGCGCGCAGGGCCGTCACCATCCGGCTCAGGTCGGCGCCCAGCTCGTCGAGCAGGCCGGCCACGACCCGGGCGTTGGCGCTCAGGATGTCCAGCCACAGCGCCGGATCGGCCTCGGCGATCCTGGTCAGGTCCCGCAACCCCGGCCCGGCCAGGCTCAGCTCGCGCTCCCCGGCGCTCTCCAGCCGCCGGGCGACCAGGCTCGCCACGACGTGCGGCGCGTGCGAGACCAGCGCCACGGCCCGGTCGTGCGCGGCGGCCTGCATGACCACCGGTACGGCGCCGCACAGCGCCACCAGCTCCAGCGCCGTGTTGAGCGTCTCGGTGCCCGTGTCGGGCGTCGGCGTGAGCGCCCACGTCCGGCCCTCGAACAGGTCGGCCCTGGCCTTGAGCGGGCCGCTGTGCGCCGCGCCCGCCATCGGGTGGCCGCCGATGTAGCACGAGGTGTCACAGCCCAGGGCGATCGCGTCCTGCTGCGGCTCGGCCTTGACGCTGGCCACGTCCGTGTGGTGCGTGGCCACGCCCTCCGCCTGCGCCTCCGCCAGCACCCTGGCGACGTGCGGCGGCGGCACCGCCACGATCGCCAGGTCCACCGGCCGCGACGGCGGGTGCGTGGTCCCGGCCCCGAGCGACGCCGCGGTCCGCACCGCCTCGGGGTCCGCGTCCCGCAGGTGCACGGTCACGGCGTGGGCGCGCAGGGCCAGCGCCACCGAGGTGCCCACCAGTCCCGTGCCGATCACCAAAGCCGAATGCATAACGGCAGCGCCCATCCCGTCCGGAGAAGCGGGCATCGAGCGCCCGGTCGAACCCGGACCCTAGACGTTCGGCGGTGCCGTATTCCACCGCACGAGCGGGCACTTGCGCGGAAAAACACGGACCGGCGCACGTAAATGGCCGCCGCAACCTTTTCCGGGCCCGACTATTCGGCGAACATATGCGCGCGGCCTGTTCAACTGCCGCCCCGCCACAGTTGAACAGGGGCCGAGGTGTTCAACGGTCGCGTGCCTTGCCGCAAAATGCGGCGCCGGGTCATCCTTCACTTTGCCTGCGCCTTTTGTGCGGGACCCGGTCGCCCGGTGCTCGTCCATTTTTCACGGTCCGCCGCAGTGCCATGCGCGTCACGCCCGTGTGCCCCGGGCCGGTTCATGTTGTCGGTTCTCCTGGAGGGAGGCGCGCAGATGGCTGATGAGCAGTTGTTTCTGCGGTCTAAAGTCATAGTCGAACCACTCGTGGACAGGTTCTTCGCCTGGCCCCACACGATCGCGCCGGTGCAGGCGGCGATGAACCTGGCCTTTCTCCAGGTGCCGTTGCTGGAGTCGTACCTGCAGTCGCCGCAGGTGCACGTCGCGGCCAGCAACAACCCCGAGCTGCGCGGCGGCTACTTCATCAACATCCCGGAGTCGCGCGCCGACGAGGTACGCGACCTGCTCGCCGCCATCAGGCGGGACCGGGCCGACATGCTCCGCTTCGCCGACGCGATCGTCTCCGGGCAGGAGATCCTGCGCGCGAGCTCGACCGGCTTCGACCTGACCCCGCTCTATCCGAAGCTGCCCGCCGAGCTCGGCGGCCTGGTCGAGCTGGCCTACGACACGGACAACCAGGCGCAACTGCGCTTCATGGAGCCGATCGTCTACAAGAGCGACGTCTACAGCGAGGGCCGCCAGTCGGTGCAGCTCTCCTTCGAGACCGGCGTCGAACGCCCGTTCATCCTCAGCACCCCGCGGCTGCCCTCGCCGGACGTCCTGGAGCTGGACATCCCCTTCCGCCACCCGGGCCTGGAGGAGCTGTTCAAGGCCCGCGTGCACCCGACGACCCTGCGCCACCTGCGCGAGGCGCTGGAGCTCGACGACGCCCAGGCCGCCCGGCTCGCCGGCATGCTCAGCGACCGTCCCAGCCTGGCGCCCGACCGGCACATCGAGTCCGGCGGCCGGGTGCGCTACTACGGGCACGCCTGCCTGGTGCTCCAGACGCCCGAGGCCGCCATCGTGACCGACCCGTTCATCAGCGCGGACAGCACCGCCGGCGACCGCTACACGCTGGACGACCTGCCCGACTACATCGACCTCGTGCTCATCACGCACGGCCACCAGGACCACATCGTCCTGGAGACCCTGCTGCAGCTCCGCGGCCGGGTCGGCGCCATCGTCGTGCCGCGCTCCTCGCGCGGCAACCTGTGCGACCCGTCGATGGGCCTGATGCTGCGGCACCAGGGCTTCCCCGTGGTGGAAGTGGACGACTTCGACGAAGTGCCCTTCCCCGGCGGCAAGGTGACCGCGACCCCGTTCCTCGGCGAGCACTGCGATCTCGACATTCGCGCCAAGTCGACCTACTGGGTCGAGCTGGCGGGCAAGAAGGTCTTCATCGGCGCCGACTCCTCCGGCATCGACCCCAGCCTCTACCGCTACATCAAGAACCACCTGGGCACGGCGGACCTGGCCTTCCTCGGGATGGAGTGCGACGGCGCCCCGCTGACCTGGCTCTACCAGGCCCTGCTCACCATCCCGATCCCCAAGAAGATGAGCGACTCGCGCAAGCTGTCGGGCTCGAACGCCGAGCAGGCCGCCGCGATCATGACCGAGCTGGGGGCCAAGGAGGCCTACATCTACGCCATGGGCGAGGAGGACTGGCTCGGCCACGTCATGGCCACCACGTACAACGAGGACACCTACCAGATCAAGCAGATCGAGGAGTTCCTCACCTGGTGCGCCGACCGCGACATCAAGGCCGGCCACCTGTTCAAGAAGCAGGAATGGCGCTGGTAGCCGCCTGACCGCCGCCCGCCCCGGGCGGACATCCCCGACGAAGTGGCCATCGGTTCTCCAGGAGGTATCCCATGGCTGTGCAAGACATCTCGTACGTCGAGCTGTTCACACGAGACAAGATCTCGGCCGTCGACTACTTCGTCACGGCCATGGGCTTCACCCGCGTCGCCGACTCCGTGGAGGTCGACAGGAGCTCCGTGCTGCTGCGGCAGGGCGGCGTGCAACTGATCGTCACCTCCGGGCGCGGGATCTGGAAGTTCCTGGACGACTACGGCGACGGCATCGCCGACATCGCCATGACCTGCGACGACGTGGCCCGGACCAGTGCCGCGGCGGCCGCGGCCGACGTCGGGCCCGTCGAGACCGTACGCGGCAACACCGTCGTGCCCGGGTTCGGCGGCGTCACCCACACCCTGCACCCGCCGGTGAGCGCCCCGGCGGCCGTGGCGCCCCCGTGCCGCACCTGGGTCGCCACCCCGGACGTGCCCGCCCAGGTGGACGGCCACATCAAGCTGCTGGACCACGTGGCCGTCTGCGTCGAAGGAGGCAGGCTCGGCGACTACGCCGACTACTACCGCGACGCCTTCGGCTTCTCCCGCTACTCCTCCGAGTACGTCGCCCTGGGCGGCCAGGCGATGGACTCCATCGTGGTGCGCAGCGCGTCGGAACGCGTCACGTTCACGCTGGTCGCGCCGGACCCCGGCAAGGACGGCGGGCAGCTCGACGCGTTCCTGGAGCGCAACGGCGGGCCGGGCGTGCAGCACCTGGCCTTCCTCGTGGAGGACATCATCGCGGCCGTGCGCGACTGCCGGGACGGCGGCGTGGAGTTCCTGAGCACGCCCGACTCCTACTACGACCTGCTGGCCGAGCGCTATGACGGGGGACGGTTCACCATCGCCGACCTCAGGGCCGCGCAGGTGCTGGCCGACCACGACGAATGGGGGCAGTTGCTGCAGCTCTTCAGCCGCTCGCCCTATGAGCGCAACACGCTGTTCTTCGAGCTCATCCAGCGGCTGGGCTCGCGCGGGTTCGGCAGCGCCAACATCCGGGCACTGTACGAGGCGGTCCAGCGCGACCGGCTGAGCGCCGGATGAACGACACCGGCCCCACCACCGACGCGACCACCGGCCCGCTCACGCTGGCCGACCATGCGGCGGTGGCGCGGGGGCGGCTCGATCCCGCCGTGTGGGACTTCGTCGAGGGCGGCGCCGGTGACGAGCGCACGCTCGCCGCCAACCTCACGGCGTTCGAGCGCGTACGGCTGCGCCCTCGCGTCATGACCGGGCTCGGCCTGCCGCACACCAAGACGGAGATCCTCGGCCGCGTGTGGGCCGCGCCGATCGGCATCGCGCCCCTGGCGTACCACACGCTCGCCCACCCCGAAGGCGAGGTCGCCACCGCCCGCGCCGGCCACCCGCTCGTGGTGAGCACCTTCGCGGGCCGCACCTTCGAGGACATCGCCGCCGCGGCCTCCGGACCGCTGTGGCTCCAGGTGTACTGCTTCCGCGACCGTGCCGTCACCCGGCGGCTGGTCGAGCGGGCGGAGAGCGCCGGGTTCGAGGCCCTGGTGCTCACCGCCGACGCCCCCAGGCTGGGCCGGCGGGTCCGCGACCTGCGCAGCGGCTTCCGGCTGCCGCCCGGCGTCGAGCCGGCCAACCTCACCGGCACCGGCTTCTCCTCACCCAGCGGGCACGCCCTCGCCGAGTTCGACGCCGCGCTCGACTGGTCCGCCGTCGAGTGGCTGCGCTCGATCAGCTCGCTGCCCGTGCTGGTCAAGGGCGTGCTGACCGGCTCCGACGCGCTGCGGGCGAAGGAGGCGGGCGCGGCCGGCATCGTGGTGTCCAACCATGGCGGCCGGCAGCTCGACGGCGCCCCGGCGACGTTCGACGTGCTTCCGGAGATCGCGGCGGCGCTGTCCGGGAGCTGCGCCGTCCTGATCGACGGCGGGATACGGCGTGGCGCGGACGTCCTGGCCTGCCTGGCCATGGGCGCCGACGCCGTCCTGCTCGGGCGGCCCGTCCTGCACGGGCTGGCGAGCGGCGGGACCGTCGGCGTGGCCGGCGTCCTCGGCATCGTCACCGACGAACTGACCGAGACGATGCTCCTCACCGGCACCTCCTCCCCCCACGACGCCGGCCCCGAACTGGTCACCGGCACCTCCCCGTCTCGGGACGGGGGCCAGGCCGAGGCGCCTGGGCCCGTCGTGTCGCCGGGTGGTGTCACGCTGCGCCGCCAGGACCTGCACGGCAGCCTCTCCGACCCGCTGCTCGACACCATGAACTTCCTCAACGGGATCACGCACCGCTACCCGGACGCGATCTCGTTCGCGCCCGGCCGCCCGTACGACGGGTTCTTCGAGACCGAGCACGTCTTCACCCACCTCCGCCGCTACGTCGCCCACCTCGAGGAGAGCGGCGCCACGCCCGCCCAGGTCCGCTCCGCCCTCTTCCAGTA
Organism: Nonomuraea sp. NPDC050643; assembly: GCF_040654715.1. Lineage (NCBI taxonomy): Bacteria > Bacillati > Actinomycetota > Actinomycetes > Streptosporangiales > Streptosporangiaceae > Nonomuraea > Nonomuraea sp. NPDC050643. The sequence continues at coordinate 126,958 of NZ_JBFAIM010000028.1, forward strand.
CGGCCCCACCAGCGGCCAGATCCGCGAGCTGATCGCCGCCTCGCTGCGCGCCGACGAGGGCATCGACGTGCCGCCGGAGTCCATCGTGGTGACCGTCGGCGCCCAGGAGGCGATGCTGCTCGCGCTCCGCGCCCTCATCGCGGGCCCCGACGACGTGCTGCTGGTCTCCAGCCCCTGCTACGTGGGCATCACCGGCGCGGCCCGCCTGCTCGACGTCACCACGGCCGTGGTCGAGGAGCGCGCGGACGGGTTCCGCTGCGCCGACCTGGAGGCGGTCGTCCTGGCCGAACGGGAGCGCGGACGCCGCCCCCGAGCCTTCTACGTGGTGCCCGACCACTCCAACCCGTCCGGCGCCACCATGCCCCTGCGCACCCGCGAGGAACTGCTCGACCTGGCCGCCCGCCACGACTTCCTCGTCATCGAGGACAGCCCGTACCGGATGGTCAGCCCCGGCGCGCAGCTCCCGGCGCTGAAAGCGCTCGACCGTGAGCGCCGCGTGGTGCAGCTCGGCTCGTTCTCCAAGACGCTCTTCCCCGGCGCCCGCGTCGGCTACGCCGTGGCGGACCAGCCGGTCGCGGGTGGCGGGCTGCTGGCCGACGAACTGTCCAAGATCAAGAGCATGGTGACGGTGAACACCTCCGCCCTGAGCCAGGCGGTCGTGGCCGGCATGCTGCTCGCCGCCGGCGGGCGTACGGCGGAGCTCAACACCGAGACGGCCGCCTACTACGGCGACGCCATGCGGGTCACGCTGCGCGAACTCGCCGCCTGCTTCCCGGACGGGGAGGCGCTCGGGGTGAGCTGGAACGAGCCCAGCGGCGGCTTCTTCCTGACCGTCCGCGTGCCGTTCCGGGCCGACAACGACGCCCTGTTCCGCTCCGCCGAGGAGTTCGGGGTGATCTGGACGCCGATGTCGTACTTCTATCCGCAGGGCGGCGGCGACCACGCCATCCGGCTGTCCGTCAGCTACCTGCCGCACTCCCTCATCGCGGAGGGATGTGCCCGCCTGGCCCGCTTCGTCCGGGCCCAGGCCGGGTGATCAGTTCTTGTCGAGGAACTCGATGATCGCGGAGTTCACCGCGTCGGGGCGTTCCAGATTGCCCAGGTGACCGCAGCGGGGGATCTCCACCAGGTCGCAGTCGGGGATGGCGTCGGCCACCTCGGCCACCAGATGCGGCGGGCACACCAGGTCGTCGGCGAAGGCGATGGCCCGGCACGGGACGGTGACCCGCCGCAGGGCCGCGCGCCGGTCGCCGACGGTGTCCACGCCGAGCTGGCCGTCCGAGCCCCGGCCGGCGCCCGTCATCAGCTCGAAGATCTCCAGCCAGCTCGATGCGGCCTCGTCGTCGTTCAGCGTCGCGGGGGAGAGCATCTCCAGGACCGTGCGCATCGCCTCGTACGTGGCGGGCAGCTCGACGCCGCTCTCCCGCAGCGTCCGGTCCGCCCGCGACAGCGCCCGCCTGGTCACGTCGGACCGCGACCTGGTGGCGATCAGCACCGCCGAACGCACCAGCTCAGGGTGTTCCAGGGCCAGCTCCTGCGCGATCATCGCCCCCATGGACGTGCCCACGACGCGGCACGGCCCGATCCCCAGGGCCTTGATCAGCCCTTGGGTGTCGGCCACCATGTCCGCCAGCGTGTAGTCGCCGGGAGGCGCGCTCGACGGCGCGATGCCCCGGTTGTCGAACACGATCGTCTCGTATCCGGCCGCGTTGAGCGCCGGCGTCTGGTGCATGGTCCACACGTGGCCCGCGGCGCCCGAGCCCATGATGAGGAGCACGGGGTCCCCGCTGCCGGCACGCTGGTAGGAGAGCTGGATCCCGTTGGTGCTCACGAACGGCATGGCGCGCTCTCGGTGACGGTCGACGTGGGCACGATGCCTCCTGCTCGTGGTAGGGGAGTGCCTCTCACCATGACACGCTGCGCGTCAGCGCGTCGAACGCCTGTCCAACTGGCGCGGGGCGGCACTTGAACGACCTCGCCCGGCCAGGGGCGCGACCCGCATACTCGCCCAGGATGTGGCCCGACCACGAGCCGCGGAGAGGGGTCTTCGTCATGAGCGAGCGCAACGACTGGAAGCCGGCGGAAGTCCGGCCCGACGGCGTCGAGCCGAGCGCCGACGGGCTGCGCCGCACGCTGGCGGCCATGGACGACTTCGGGGACGTGCTCACCCGGGCCAAGGTCGTGGTGTTCCGCGGCTTCAAGGTGAGCGAGCGGGAGCTCGAGGAGGTCATGGACCTGCTGCTGCCGAACCGCCTGGCCTACACGCACGGCACGTCGCCGCGGACCAAGGTCGCCGCCGGCAACGTCTACACCTCCACCGAGTACCCGCGCGAGCAGACCATCGCGATGCACAACGAGCTGTCCTACAGCCACAAGTGGCCCGCCCGGCTGCTGTTCTACTGCGCCACCACGCCGGGATCGGGCGGCGCGACACCCGTCGTGGACGGCGCGCTGTGGCTCGAATCCCTCGACGAGGAGGTACGGGACGCCTTCGCCGGCGGGGTCCGCTACTCGCAGAACCTGCACGACGGGCTCGGCCTGGGCAGGAGCTGGAAGCAGACGTTCGAGACCGACGACCGCGAGCAGGTGGAGGCGTTCCTCGACGAGGGGCGGTTCGACTGGAAGTGGACGTCCGACGGCGGGCTGCGCATGGTGAGCCCGGTCCGCCCGGCCGCCATCAAGCACCCCGTCACAGGTGAGGAGGTCTGGTTCAACCAGGCCGACCACTTCCACCCGGCCGCGCTCGGCGACGACCTCGCCCGCGAGCTGGCCCAGATCCTGCCGCCCGAGGAGCTGCCCCAGTCGGTCACCTTCGCCGACGGCGGCCCCATCCCCGACGCGTACGTCACGCACGTGCACGACCGAGGGCTGGAGCTGGCCGTGGACGTCGACTGGCGGCAGGGCGACCTGATGGTCATCGACAACGTCTCCGTCGGCCACGGCCGCCGCCCCTACACCGGGGACCGCCGCGTCCTGGTCGCCATGTCGGACTGACCCTTTATCGGCCGGACTACGCGGCCCCGGGCTTCAGCACCACGGGCAGCCGCTCGGGGCCGTTGACCACGATCGAGTCCAGCAACTTCGGCTCGCCGTCCGGCTCGACGCGTACCGACCGGCCGAGCAGCTCACCGTAGAGCAGCCGCAGCTCGACGCGGGCCAGCACGCTGCCGAGACAGAAGTGCTCGCCGAAGCCCAGCGCCAGATGCCGGTTCGGCTGCCGGCGCACGTCGAACACGTCGGGGTCGTCGAAGACGCTCTCGTCGCGGTTCGCCGACGGCAGCCAGAACACCACCTTGTCGCCCGCCTCGACGCTCCGCCCGTGGATCTCGACCCGCCGCGTCGCGGTGCGCATGATGTGCGTGGCGGTGGACGTCCACCGCAGCACCTCCTCCACCGCCGACGGCAGCAGGTCCGCGTCGTCCGCGAGCGCCTGCCACTGATCGGGTCGCTCCATGAACGACAGCATGCCGCCGGCCGCCGCGATCCGCGTGTTCTCGGTGCCGCCCACCAGCAGGTTGTCGCAGTTGAGGATCACGTCGTCCGGGCTGAGCCGCTCGCCGTCCACGTCCGCCGTGGCCAGCACGCTCACCAGGTCGTCGCCCGGGTCCGCCGCCTTGGCCGCCTGCAGCGTCTCGAAATAGCCGAGGATCTCCAGGTGGGCGAACCTGCGCGTGAGCGGGTCGCCGGCGCCGAACGCCTGGCTGGTCAGCTCGTACAGGTGCTCCCAGTCCGACTCGGGCACCCCCATCATCTGGCAGATCACGTACAGCGGGACCCGGGCCGCGACGTCCGCCACGAAGTCGACGCTTCCGAGGTCGAGCGCCCGATCCACCACGCCGCGCGTGATGTCGCGCATCTCCGGCTCCAGCGCCCGGATCGAGCGGACCGCGAACCACTCGTCCACCAGCGCCCGCAGCCTGCGGTGCCGTGGCGGGTCCGTCAGCGCCAGCGTCCGCCCGCCGCCGGGGTCGGCGCCGTGCTCGACCGGGCGCAACAGGATGCCCTGCGCCGAGCTGAACGTCTCCGCGTCCCGGTACGCGGTGCGTACGTCGTCGTACCGCGTCAACGACCAGAAGCCCGGCAGGTCCGACGGCGGCTGCCAGTGCACCGGAGCGTTCGCCCGCAGCCAGCGCCATTGCGCGAACGGGTCACCGTGTGAGTAGAGTTCGGGATCCACCAGGTTGATATGCGGCGGCGCTGACATTTCCGGCATGCCGGTGCCTCACATTCTTTTTCCTTTTCCGCGACCGGCGGACCGCGGGACGCCTTACCGTGTCAGGGCCTTTCTCAGCCCGTCAAGCGCGCCTTTTCGCGCTGCTCGGGGGCGTACAACTGCGGCGGCGAAGCAGTTGAACGGCAACGTTGATCCCGCGCTCGGCCCTGAGCCATAGTGGGCGGCGCGCAAATCCCGAATTGAATCGCTTGGCGATTTGGCTTTGCGCGCGCACGTGAAACGGATTTCCGCCCGAAGAAGGCCTGGCGCGGGGCCGCCCGTCCAGCCGGCGTGTCGAACGAATTGGGGTGCTCGGGAATGGCTGCAGCTCACGGCGAACTCCGCGAACTGATGTCCGGCCAGCTCGCCATGTGGTACGCCCAGCGATTCGCGCCCGACAACTGGAGCTTCCGCATCGCGGAGTACATGGAGATCCGTGGCGAGGTGGACCTCGCGCTGCTGGAGCGCGCCGCGCGCCGGCGGCTGGACGAGGTCGAGACGTTCCGGCTGCGTTTCCGGGTGATCGACGGCGTCCCGATGCAGTACCTGCACGACGCGAGCGACTATCCCGTCCCCGTCATCGACGTCAGCGGCGAGCCCGACCCGCGCGCCGCCGCCGAAGCCTGGATGCAGGCCGACCTGCGGCGGACCGTGGACCTCGACGGCGGCGAACTGTCCGGGACCGCCCTCATCAAGCTCGCCGACGATCTCGTCCTCTGGTACACGTGGGTCCACCACTGCGCCATGGACGGGCAGGGCGGCGTGCTCATCGCCACCCGGGGCGCGGAGCTCTACACGGCGTACCTGGAGGGCGGCCCGGACGAGGACGGCGCCGTGGAGCCCGTGTCCGTGCTGTTCGACGCCGACCGGGCCTACCGCGAGTCCGCCGACTTCGAGCAGGACCGCCAGTACTGGCTCGACCGCCTCGCCGACCTCCCGATCGTGACGGCCGGCGGCTCGAACCGTACCCGCCGCGCCCAGGAGGCCCCTCTCCGGCACACCGACGCCGTCGGCGCGCCGGAGGCCGCCGACCTCAAGACCGCCGCACGCCGCCTGAAGACCAGCCTCGCCGGCCTGTCCATCGCCGCAGCGGCCCTCTACCAGCACCGGATGACCGGGGAACGGGACGTCGTCGTCGGCATTCCCGTACGCGCACGCACCGGCAAGCGGGAGATGGCCATCCCCGGTATGACCTCCAACATCCTGCCGCTGCGCCTCACCATCGGCCCGGACACCACCACCGCCGACCTGCTCCGGCAGACCTCCCAGGGGATCAGGGAGGGGCTGCGGCGGCAGCGCTACCGGTACGAGGACATGCACACCGATCTGCGGATCGCCGAGGGCGAGCTGTGCGGGCTGCTGGTGAACGTCATGTCGTTCGACTACGACCTGCGCTTCGGCGACTGCGCCATAACCGCGCACAACCTGTCCACCGGGACCGTCAACGGGGTGCGGATCGACCTCTACGACCGGTCGGGGCTGCAGGTCAACGTCGACGTGAATCCGGACCTGCACGACCTCAGGGCGGCTGCGGACGTGTCGCGGCGGTACCTGAGCGTGTTGCGGTGGCTGGCGGCGACCGCCGGTGACGAGCGCGTCAGCGGGGTGGAGCTTCTCGGCGCCGAGGAGCGGCGTTTGGTGGTGGAGGAGTGGAACGACACGGCGGGTGAGGTGTCGTCGGAGTCGTTGGTGGGGTTGTTCGAGGCGCGGGTGGCGGTGTCGCCGGGTGCGGTGGCGGTGGTGGGTGAGGGGGTGGAGTTGTCGTTCGGGGAGTTGGATGTGCGGGCGAGTCGGCTGGCGCGTCTGCTGGTGGGGCGGGGTGTGGGGGCGGAGTCGGTGGTGGGGGTGTGTTTGGAGCGTGGGGTGGATTTGGTGGTGGCGTTGTTGGGGGTGTTGAAGGCGGGGGCGGCTTATGTGCCGGTGG